>JAOZIG010000286.1 GCA_026014515.1 Candidatus Bathyarchaeota archaeon
TCCATGCATGTCGCCCCAGAATAGCTTGTACTTGGGCTCTTCCGTGAGCATCATTACTGGGTTTGACTCAGCTTTGTGCCCCATGTTATCCTTTATCTTGATGGTTTGCAGTCCTTTTTTATCCAGTTTGACACTGAACCTATGGGCTCCAATATCTGCTTCAGTGAACCTATAGGGATGAACATCAAGGCCATCAAAGCTTACCGCTCCACGATAATCATCACACCTGTTACCATAACTATCCACAGCCCTGACAACTACCTCAAAGGGCTCTCCAACCGGGGCACCAGAAGGAGCTGAGACATCTATTCTATCAATGTCACCGCCGATGATCTTGATCCTTGGAGATTCCGTTATCTCTTCAAAGAGCCCAGTCCCGAAAGGATCAACGAGAACCTTGAAGATATGCTCCTGTTCCCTGAATGTCTGGGCTCGTAAACCGGGTGAGCCCTTGCTTTTATCACCGAGAACAATTGTAATAGTGTCTCCCTCATAGAGGCTGCCGTCACGTACATCAACCTGAATGGCTGCCCTGAAGGGACGAATATGACCTCTCCTACTATACCTGTATTCTAAGCGTACCTTTCGGCTCGCAGAGACCGTGGTATACCCTGACCCCGATGGATCTGTGAACTGTGGTGATTCAATATCGCTGACACTTCTATGCGCGATCCTAATGCTGCCCCCATCATCAATACCATACTTCCCCACATGATACACAAGCGTCCATGACCCATAACCCCCAGCAACTACCCTGCTTGCTGGTGTTATCTCTGCGTCTCCAAGCCATCCTCTATCCATAATAATCAGTAAAAGAAATGACTGAGAAGTATCTAAAACTAATCAAAAAAGAGGTTAAAGAGTCCTGCTTGGACCCGGACGGAAAATATCATGAGGCGCAGCCTCAGAAGCACCACGCTCAGTAACAAGCGCCAGCTTCGCCTTCTCCCACACCTCTGGGATCGTAGATGCTCCTACATAGCCCATGGCTGCCTTCAAGCCGCCTGTGAACTCACCGAGAATCTCCTTGACTGGTCCCCTGTAGGGTACCCAGCCTTCTACTCCCTCGTTGATGGATTTGCTTGGTTTGCTGTATCTGTCCATGACGAAGCGTTTCTCACGAGCCTTGGCGCTGCCCATGCCATAGTATTCTTTGTAGTATCGTCCTTCCATAGCGACTAGCCTACCGGGGCTCTCGCTACACCCAGCGAAGACGTTTCCCATCATGGCTGCACTTGCGCCTACCGCCATGGCTACTGCGACGTCACCGGGGTTTCTCATACCGCCGTCAGCTATTACTGGAATATCTGCACCATAGGTCTTGACTGCGTCAGCTACTTGGCTTGTGGCGTACATTGTGGGCGCTCCTGCACGTGTGACTACACTTGTGCTACAGATGCTACCGCTGCCTATTCCGACTCTGAGTCCAGCTACGCCATCAAGTTGTGTGATAATATCCTCGGCTGCCTGATAGGTACCGATGTTACCAACGATGACATCCGCCTCGACGTTCTTGATTATCTCCTTGGTTGCCTCGAAGCAGTTCTTGTTATGGAAGTGGCTAACATCAAGAACAAGGACATCAACGTACTTGTCCAGTGCCTTAGCTCTAGGTAAGTCAAAGGGGCTTGTCGCTGCTGCACAGAGCAGTCTGCCTTCCTCGTCTCTGACTGCTTCTTGGAACTTGCCTTTGAGGGTGATGTCTTTCATCGTGATCAAGCCTTGTACTCGTCCATCCTTGTCTACGATGGGGAGTTTCTCGATCCTGTGGTCGTGGAGTATCTTCATTGCCTGCTCAAGGTCTGTGTCCTCGGTGCCTGTGATGACTTCCTCAGTCATCACATCACGGATCAATAAGTTGCTCTCAGCGAGACGAACGTCTCTCCAAGTCACTATTCCCTGTAGCTTGCTATCATCATCTACTACTGGGAAGCCTTTGATGTTATGCTCCTCCATGTGTTTTAGGAGCTCCTCTACTGTACTATCAGGGCTTACTGTTACTACGTCCCTGATGATTACTGCCTCTGCGCGTTTTACCCTCCTCGCCATCTCCACTTCCTCTTTGGCGCTACAGTTCCTATGAAGTACTCCGAGGGCTCCTTCCCTTGCTAGGGCGATTGCCATCTCGGCTTCTGTTACTGTGTCCATGGGGCTTGCTATGAGTGGAATATTGATCTTGACGTTCTTTGTGACATTGGTCATCACGTCTGCTTCGTTCGGTTCAAGTGTTGTCCAACCGGGAAGAAGAAGAACATCATTAAAGGTGAGGGCTTTTTCCGCATTCTCGAATTTTGAACGGAAACCCAATTCATTTACACCATTTTAAACCCCTAACTCTGTTACGCGCTTAATATAGTTTCTGGTTAAAGAGAATTGAAAATTAACCATTTTATGCAACTAATCTGGGGATACCTCTTTTTAATCATGGAGCCCTGAATAAGATATTCTGGTGTCCCTCCGTTGAAGATAGTAAAAACCATGTGCACCCGCGACTGTCCAGACGCTTGTTGGCTAGATGTAACCGTAGAAAACGATACTATCATCAAGATAGAGGCAAGCACCGAGAACCCATTCACCAACGGAATAACATGCCCCAGAGCCGCAGGAGACCCCCTAAGAGTAACAAGCATGGAACGAGTGCTCTACCCATACGTCAGGAAACCAAGTCCAGAAACAGGCTACAATAAGGTAGAGCGGAGTCAAGCACTGGACCTAGTTGAGGAGAAGCTCAAAAACACCATCAAGAATCATGGACGAGAATCAGTTCTACTGCTTGACTACGCCGGGAACACAGGGTACCTAACCATTGGATACAGTAAACGCCTCTGGAACGCCCTCGGAGTCACCATGACAGACTATACCGTCTGTTCTGCAAGCGGTCATGCTGGTATAGGGCTCCACTATGGGTTGACCTATGGTCAGAGTCCACTGGATTTGGAGAAAAAGAAAAACATAGTCTTCTGGGGCTTTAACGCGAAAACCAGTAGCCCCCATCAATGGGCACTCGCTACTAGGGCTAGACGTGTAAATGATACTAAGATTATCGTGGTTGATCCCCGTGAGTCTGATACCGCTGAACTTGCCAATCTATGGATATGTCCTAAGCCGGGAACCGATGTGGCGCTTGCCTATGGTATAGCACATTATCTGATCACCAATGACATGGTTGACCTTGATTTCATCGAGAAACACACCCAAGGATACGCAGATTACAAGGAAGAAGCCCTAAAATGGACGCCTGAAAGAGTCCAAAAAGTAACAGGGGTAAGCTGGAAAGGCGTAGAGGAAATTTGTTTGATGCTACGTGGGTCTCCCACCGTATTCATGATTGGATTAGGCTTGAACAAGAGCCAGACCGGGGCAGAGTCATGCAGGGCAGTCTCACTCCTACCAGCGTTACTGGGAGAACACAGGGGATTCTATTACACTAACAGCCGTGGAACCATCATAGACGGAGACATCTACGGAGGCTCACTGACGGAGAAGAAACCGAAAGTAGTGAGCTTGATTAGCATAGGAGAGAGGCTTGCTGCTGGAGAGTTCAAGTTCGTATACGTCGTTGGGATGAACCCAGTATTGACACTACCCGACAGCCATAGGCTCATTGAAGGATTCAAACGAGAAGACTGTTTCCTAGTTGTCCACGACACTCATCTAACAGAGACAGCACAGCTAGCAGACGTCGTGCTCCCAGCCACAACATACCTTGAAAAAACCGATGTTATCGTCTCAGATTGTCACCCATTCGTCAGGTTAGCCAATAAAGCCATCGAGCCCTTGGGTGAGAGCATGGACGAGTATCCGTTGATGCTGGAATTATCCAATAGACTTGGGGTATCCGAGTCTTGGGTTCATATTGATCCATGGAAAGACATGGAACATAACTTTAGAGACGCTTTCATTGATGGAGATTTCAATGACTTGCTCGATGGAAAGAGCCTCCAACTATACTACAGACCCATAGTCGAGTATCAGACCCCATCAGGCAAGATAGAGTTCGCATCAAATTCGGTTTCGGGGAATATCTCTTCTCTTCCAAAGCAGCTTGAGGTCACAGTTGATGATGACGAGTTCATAATGCTGAACAGCTCCTTACCACAGTATACACACACCCAGTTCAGAGACGTATACAATGACATCCCATGCACCGTATGGGTAAACCCAGTAGACGCAGAGAAACACAGCATCACCGATGGCGAAAAACGCATCATCTACAACGAGAAAGGCGAACTAGAGGTCACAGTAAAGATAACAGACCGAGTTATACCGGGGGTAATCTGGGCACCAAGAGAGCTTATTGATGAAAAAGGAAACCCCCAGAACGGGTTAGCACAGGGAACACCACAGCTCATAGGCGGTGGACCCATGTTCAATACAATAAAAGTCAGGTTCAAGGAGTAATCGTTTTACCATTTACCCCTCCTCTATTGTGGCATGAAGATACTTGAAGACATACGAGTACTGGACCTAACACAGTTCTGGTTCGGACCATTCTGCACCATGATGCTAGCAGACATGGGAGCAGAAGTAATCAGAATCGAGCCACCATGGGGCAGCGTAGACCGCCTCGCAGACGCTTATATCGCTGGGGGAAGCAGCTACACGTTCCATCAACTGAACCTGAACAAGAAGGGTTTGACGTTGAACCTGAAAACAGAGGAAGGACTTAGAGTCTTCAAAGACCTAGTGCCAAAAGCCGACATTGTTGTACAAAACTTCAGACCTGGAACCATGGAAAGACTCGGACTCGGCTACGATGTACTCAAGGAACTAAACCCCAAGCTAATATACGCAGCATTAAGCGGCTTCGGGCAAACAGGACCATACACAGCTCGACCATGTTTTGCTCCCATAGCTGAAGCCATGAGTGGTCACACAAGGTTGACCGGTGATGGTGTTGATCCAAATGGTCCACCCATCGAGATGGCGCAAGCATATGGTGACCTTGGACCCGGGTTATTCGCCGCCATGAGTATAATCGCGGCTATCAGACACAGGGACCAGACTGGTGTAGCTCAGATGATTGATGTCGCCCAGTTTGACTGCATGACCGCCCTAAACATGGCGATAACCGGCTACAATCTATCGGGGATGCTTCTTCACGAGATACAAGACAAGTATCCTATGGCAAGGGGATTCGGTGGGCTCTTCAAGGCAAAAGACGGGTACATCAGACTAGCCAGTTTTAGCCCCAGACTCATCGATGATCTACGAGAATACATGGGCGTAGATGAGGTAACCGAGGACTTGATCGAGGAAATGGTCAAAGAGATGACCCGAGATGAAGCGGTTGCATACTTTGTGGCTGCTCGTGTCCCTGTTGCACCTGTTTACAAGCTCAATGATGTCGTTGAGGATGAACACCTTATCGAGAGAAATATGTTCACCACGGTACAGCACAAGAACGCTGGACCAGTGAAGGTAGTAAATTTCCCAGTTAAGTTCAGCGAGACCCCTATCCAAGTTGAGAATGCTTCCCCAATCATCGGAGAACATAATGAATCAGTACTCAGAGGCCTACTTGGCTACGGCGACGAGGAGATAGATGCCTTGAAGAAAGCTAATGCAATCGCGGAGAGATCACAATGAAATACGATATAACAGGAGTCCTGTCCACGTACCCGGAAATCCACATAGGCGTTCTTGTAGGGCGAGGCATGGATAACAAAGGCCAAGTTCCAGAACTCTATGGACTACAAAAAGAAGCCATCAAATCAGCTCAGAAACAGATTGGAGACCAACCACCCACCAAACACCCCCACATAGCATCATGGCGAGAGCTCTACAGAAGCTTCGGAACAAAAGCAGGAGATTACAGGCCATCAGCCGAGGCACTAGTCCGACGCTGCATCAATGAGGAGAAACTACCACGTATCAATAACGCCGTAGACCTCTACAACGTAGTCTCAGTTAAACACGTTATACCCATGGGTGGCTTTGACTTGGAGCATGTTGAAGGCGATATTTACCTCAGGTACAGTGAGGGTGGAGAAACTTTCATACCCCTTGGACCCGGAACACCAGAGGAAACCTATGATGGAGAAGTAGTTTACGCCGATAATCAGCGGATACTGACTCGTCGCTGGAACTATCGTGACGCTGATGCCACCAAGATCACTGAAGAAACCACGAATTTAGTGATGTTTCTTGATGCCTCACCTGTGATAAGCGTAGAAAAAGTAAGAGAGGCAGTAGAGGAGCTACGGACCCTTTATGAAAAACACTGTGGCGGAGAATACACCATAGAAATAGCGTGTAAAGAAAACCCGGTAATAGAGTTGGGAGGCTAAGCCTCCACGTTATACTTGTCGTATAGCTTGTGTAGTAGCGTGTTCAGCTCCTTGGCTCTTTCCTCAGACTCACTTGGTTTAAGCTCTGGGCACTCATAGCCAACAACTTCACGCATATACTCGACATTCTTCTCACAGAAGACGACGGTACCATCATCCTTGATCTTCTCAATACCATCAATCTTTCCGCCCTCCTCATTGATCCTGATAGCCTCCTCACGACTGATACCCGGTAAAACCACTTTTGCACCACTTCGACCTAGCTGCGTTGGGTAACCTCCCGGCAAGCCTTCGACACCAGTAACACAAGTGTGGACCTCATTGGTATCATAATATATCGCCAATACGTGCTTCAGGAAGCTGCTTGCAGTCCTCATCTGGTCTACAAGGGCACTCTTGTACTGAGTCACTACACCGTAACCTGCTTCTTGGTAGAGTCGTGTGATTTTCTCGTTTGGCCATTGATCCGAGACATCTTCCCCATCAACTATGACCTTCACGTAGTATGGTCCGTTCATTCTCGCTGTATAATATGCTCCATGGTGTCCTACACCGTAAAGCTGTACAGATCTGAATGGTACCTTCATGGTTCTAGCGATAACACGTTTAACCCGTCCTAGTCCAAGGTCCATGTTACCGCCACCACATGTAGGCTCTAATCCTAGTTTGCTGAGCACCACGTTGGTTGCGTCTGGGAAGGCACCGTTCACTACATTGGTCTCGATACCTGATTTCTTCACCGCTAACATCAGCTTATGAGCTAGTGTAAGGTGGTTTGGAAGCCATGGTCCCACTGGACCTACCTTCTTGTAATCCTCTGGCGGCAATAGTCTTGTTATCCACCATGAACCCAAGCTGGCTAGGTTGCATATGACCTTTGGTTGGTGTACCTTGAGGAACTCAGCTGTACCGTTGATATCGAATAAGTTGATACTCTCAAAGCTTAGATCAGGGTAGAACCCAAAGTTGTGAGCCGTATGAAGCGCCTCCTCTACCTCAAAACGACCCTTTTCTTCGTCAACATCAGCGCCAATAACCTTAATGGGCGTACCCATACTGGCTATCTGATACATCATATCGTGACCCACGCTACCCGCGGACCCGATTAAAAGAATGCTGTCAAGCATGACACATCCAATAGTATCCACCTAGTAACGATAAAAAATTTGAGATGAAGCCTACTTCGCCACATTATACTTGTCGTAGAGCTTCTTCAAGAGACTGTTTAACTCACGTGCACGTTCCTCGGACTCGCTAGGCTTCAACTCTTTACAATCGTAGCCCACTACCTCACGCATATACTCCACGTTCTCGTCACGGTAGACTACGGTTCCATCGTCCTTGATACGCTCAATTCCGTCACATTGAGCACCAGCCTCGTTGATCTTGATGGCTTCCTCAAGACTAAGATCAGGTATTGTAACCTCTGCACCATTTTCTCCAAGTCTACACGGATATGCCCCGGGTAACCCTTTAGGTGCTGGCACACACTCCATCATCTCATTAGTATCATAGTAGACAGCCAAGACATTCTTCAGGAAACTCGCACTGGTTCTCATCTGATCAACCAAGGCTCCAGCGTACTGTGCGCTTTTTGCGTATCCTGCTTCAGCATACATGTCTCTTAGCTTCGTATTTGGGTACTTTTTCGTAACGTCTTCCCCATCCACCAGTATCTTAACCCAGAAAGGAGCATCCATACGCTTCGTATAGAAAGCACCATGATGACCCACACCATATATCTTAACACTCCTGTATGGAACACCAAGTTCCCGGGCGATAATCCGCTTAAACCTGAAGATACCTAGGTCCATGTTGCCACCGCCACAGACAGGAGCCATACCAAGTTTGCCGAGTACCACGTTTGTCGCGTCAGGGAACGCTCCGTTCACCACTTTAATGTCCAATCCTGTCTTCTTAATCGCCTGCATAAGCTTCATCGCTAAAGTCAAGTGGTTAGGTAACCAAGGACCAATGGGGCCAATCTTCTTGTACTCCTCATCAGGAAGAAGCCGAGTAATCCACCATGAACCGAGACTCGCAAGATTACATACTACCTTAGGTTGAAGAATCTCCAGCTTCTCAGCTGTACCTTCTATATCAAAGAGATCAATCTTCTCAAAGCTCAGGTCAGGGTAGAACCCGAAGCTATGGGCGATGTGTAGGCTTTCCTCTATCTCGAATCTGCCTTTTGTCTCGTTTACATCTGAGCCGATTACCTTGATGGGGAGCCCCATGCTGGCTATCTGGTACATCATATCGTGACCTACACTGCCAGCCGAACCGATAAGCAATATACTGTCCATTATTCCTCAGTGAGGGTTAGATCAAGAAGTATTAAAAATTTCAATATTTGTTGAAATAATAATCATACATATAATATTCAGTAAATAATTCCACTAAGTAATATATAGTTAAAATAACCATATTCAAAACATGCTCACCAAAAGAACCCTACTGGTTACTCTACTTATCGCAACACTCGCTCTCCCGACAGTATATGGTCAGGAGACAACGCCCACATCTCTAGACATTACGGTGTACAGTGACGGAACAGCGAAAACAGTATACGATCTAGAAGCAGACCCTACAGAGGTTCGTGTATCCGTTGAACTCTTTGGACCCCCCTATAGCAATCTGGTTATCAGAGATGAAGATGGAAACCCTCTTGGTTATGCAGTTGATGGAGCTAACGTTACTATAGACAGTATTGGAGCCCTTGAACTGAATATCCAGTACATAACCTCCTCTCTTACAGCAAAATATGGCAGCCTCTGGGAGCTAAACGTATCTGCTCCCACAGAAACAAGAATTATTCTTCCCTCTGGGGCATCAATCGTTGACTTCTTAATGCTCCCAATAAATATCGGAGTAGTAGATGGTAAGACCTATCTCGACTTTGAAGCCGGGGAACTTTCCCTCTACTATCTACTAGGATTACCTAGTATCGCGGTTGACGCGGATGAAGCCATAAACACCGCAGATGAATATATCACAGATATGGCTGGAGACGGATATCAGTTGGAATCAGCTGAATCAATGCTAAGTCAAGCCGAAACCCTCTACACCCAAGGATCATATCTTGAAGCAAAAAATCAGGCAGAAGCAGCACTACGATCAGCTCAAGACACTGTAGATGACGCTGATAACGCTGAAAACGCAATTTTACGCGCCGAGACCGCTATAAACGAAGCCGTTGCCGAGGAAAGGACAGTAAATCTGGCTGCCGCTGAGACCGCATATGCTTCTTCTGTTGATCTATTTGATGAAGGTAATTACGTTGAAGCTGAGAATGTAGCAAATCAGGCATATCAGCTTGCATTACAGGCTGAAACCGAGCCCAGTGGAGGAAACACCATGCTCTACGCTGGTTTACTGGTGCTATTATTGGCAGCTGGAGGCGGTGGATACATGTATATGCAGAAAAACAAGATGGGTGACGATGGTATTGTTCCCCATACGAAACAACAGGCCGAGATAGACCTCGATAAAATACTCAATGAACATGACTTGAAGTTGGAAGACAGGGAGGTTTTACGGTTTATAGCCGATTCTCAGGGAGAAGTCTTCGCTTCAGAGATACGAGACCGCTTTGAGATGCCTCGTTCCACTACATGGAGGCTCATTCAGAGGCTTAAAGACCTTGAAATTATCGAGGAAGTGAAGATCGGGAACCAGAGTCTTCTCCGGATCGATGCCCGGTATCATCGGGAGGTTGAATAAATGTTCCAAATCGTTCCGCCGTGTTCTTCTAATAAAATGAAAATATTACAATGTCCAGTGAATAAAGCAATGAAGTTGAAAGTAATCTCAATTACGTTATTAATGATATTACTACTAGCTCCAGTTGGGCAACTTGTTTACGCCCAAGACACAGGAGACGGTGACACAGGTGACGACGGTACCGGTGATGGTACTGGAGAACCCGGTGATACTAATAGCACTCTTCCCGACACAAATACCACTATTCCAATACCTGATGGTGACGAGAATAGCACCGACACCGATGGTGAAGACGACGGTGGAGATGGTAATATTGACTCCTTAGTCGTTGAGCAGATAAGAACAACGACCCAACTTAGATACCAAGAGTTATATCAGTTAATGTTTGGAACACTAGCTCCGGCACCTGATGATGGAACAGATGGGGAAAATGTCACAGGTACTGAATCGGAGCTTCCCGAAGATAACACCACCTACACGGGACCAGTAATTCCAGAGGATGCTGACCCGGCCCTAAGAAACGCCTTCATGCATGCATGGCAGGCAATGCAACAGGGAGAAGATGAGGATACCAACCCACAGGCAGCAGCAAACGCCTATATGAGGGCATTGAAGCAGTTGAGAAACGCGTATAGAAAATTCGAGAAAGACAATCCAACGGTAGTCGATAGTTTGACCGCTACAAACGACACAATACCTGACGACGAGATACCTGATGAACCAACAGATGATGAACTAAATGAGATCCAACAGCAACTTGTTGAGCGTTTCCAAGAACGTTTCCAAGAAAGATTGACCTCAATGTATGAGAACTACAATAATGTGTCTAGTGGTCTTTCACCTGATGATGCGGTAAAGGCGTTGAACGCTCTAACCAAGGCAGAGCAGAAGCTACTACGAATACAAGCACGAATCGATGCAGGAAACACGACAGGTGCCTTAGATGACCTTGACAACGCTACTGATACTCTTGATGATGACTTTGACTCCTTGGATGACGCAGCTGCCAGACAAATGTTCAAGACCATGAACAAGCTGGAAGAGCGCATACAAAAGATGGAGGAGAAGGCGGCTAGGAAGGCGGCTGCTGGTGAGGACACTTCAGAAGAGGATGCGCTACTTGCTGAACTGAAAGGGAACAAGAACAAGACAAAAGACGACTACAAGACCAATAACGGTAACTCTGGTAACAGTGGTAACGACAAGGAAACAGGTAAGCCAGATAAAGAAGAAAAAGAGAAGAAGCCTAAGAAAAACGAGTAGTCTTTTCTCTTTACCTCCTTTTTTTCCATTTTTTAAAACTTGTTTATTCTTTGGGGCTGCGTCCTCTGAGATAGAATCCTATTCCGGCTACTATTATGAATCCTGCTATGAAGTATAACCATTCCATATTTGAGAGGATGTTGGAGAAGTATTTGAACTCTTACTCGGTTTTGGTCCGCATATATACCACTAAGCTTGAGATTATTCCTATTACTAGCATGCCGTAGCCAAAGTATCTGTACGGGTAATATGTTGCTGTCTCTGGTTCAAGGAGTCTGAGGTAGTAGAAGCCCGCGTTGATATCAGTTGCTTCGCCTTCGATTATGTTGCCTGTTATCTCGATGGTCCAGTCTCCGGGTCCGGGTAGTAGTAACTCTGTTGGGTTGTCTGTGATGTTCCATGGGATTGTTTCTCCCATTCCAGTGACGGTGAAGCTTGTGTTCAGGGTAACCATGCTGTTGCTCCAGACTTTTACGTATGGTGATACTCCATCATCTACGCTCTGGGTGCCTGTGTTGAAGCTGTATGTTGCTCCGTTTGATGTGTCTTCCCAGAGGGTTACTTGTTCTGGTGCTAGGTGGATTGTGTATGTCTGTGGTAGGAATATGAAGGCGACGCCTAGTATTGTGACTATTAGTGTGATTGTGAGATAGTTTCTCTTCATGTGTCAACATATTCTGGGTAATGTTATTAATACTATAGACTAGAACAGGAAATAGAACAACTTGAACATCAGAGAGTTCCTGAAACCAAGTATCCCAAAGATATTGGTGACCCTAGTTTTACCCGCAGTGGTTTATGTTTTGTTGACTTTTAACTTGGAGGGTGTACTGGATTTCTACTGGTATCTTTTAACGCCTTTTTACAAGGTCTATGCTGATGTGATGTACAGGGAGTTTAACTGGTTTATCCTGCTCTGGGTTTCCTTTTACGTATCTGCATGCCTTATGGAAGCCGGGTATAGACGTGGTATGCGAGACTAGGTCTTGACTGTGGGCATGGTTGCCTGTATGAGTGCCTTGGCGTAGTCTTTCTGGTTGTTGTATATGTTGTAGAAGTACTTGTCGCCATCAATTGTTTTGATCTCTAGTGGAGCTAGCATGCCGAGTGTTGAGAAGAATCCTGTCTTGAAGCTGCCTGATTCGACGTTGCTGTACCAGATCATGTAGTTGTCTTCGTCATTGGCTAATAGTTGGTTTAGGTCATGTTCTTTTTGTTTTTCTCGGTTGATGTCTTGTTGTGTTTGGTTGTCCATGGAGAAGGCTATTGCGCCTGATGGTCCGCTGATTCCGCTTCCCAGCATGGTTGCGATGAGGCTGCTTGCACCTACTTTGACGCAGAGTAGTCGTTGGTCTGTGAATATGAGGTCGCAGCTTTTTTGTGTCCAGTTGCCTGGTGGTTTTGTTTGGACGTTTTCTATTATGCCTAGGATTTTCTCCATTTCTGGTTCCTTCTATGGGTTGGTGTTTGTTGTGTCCCTTAACTGTGTTGGTGTCTACTGGTGGGTACTTTGGGGAAAAATTTTTCTTGACTGGGTTTAGCTAGATTGCGTTATTCGAGGTATTTTTTGCAGTTGTAGCAGTACCAGCGCTGGTATTGGGGTATCCAAGTGGCTTCTCCGCCGCATTCGCTGCAGTATTGTTGCTTTGGTTGTTGTTCTTGGATGGGTGTCTGTGGTTGTGTGTTTTGTGGGGTTTTCTTTCTTTGTCGGAGTAGTATGATGCCTCCTGCTGCTAGTGCTAGTAGTATGGCTGCTCCGAGGAATGGTCCCCACCATTTGTAGCCTGTGAGTGGCTCTGTTACTGTGAATGTCTTTGTGTCGGTTATTTCCCCGTTTATGATGAGGGTTATTGTCCATGTTCCCTGTGTGTTGGTGTAGTCTGTGAGGTCTAATGCGCTGTATACCCCTGTAGTGGTGGTGTCATCCACTATGTATTCGAATATTATGGGTTGGTCTGGTCCTTGGAATATCCAAGTGATGTTGTCTCCTGGTGATGCTGATTCAAATTGTACTAGGCTGTAGACGGTCTCTTCGATGGTATAGCTTGTTTTTGTTTGTGGTGTCTCTCCTACGTCGGGTATTGTGTCTGTTGTTGTGTGGGAGTTGAACACTATGCCTGTTGTGGTGGTGGTTTGTTCTACTGTGAGGCTTATCTGGGCGGTGGCTGTGTTTCCGTCGTCGTCTGATACTGTTAGTGTAATTGTGTGTGTTCCTAGGGTTAGGTTTGTCTGGACTGATTCACCTGTTCCTAGTACGCCATCTAGGCTGCTTACCCAGTTCAGGGTCGTCAACATACCGTCGTCTAGGTCGTATCCTGCCCCAGTGAGTGTTACTTCTTGTCCAGTTGTCTCACCGTCTGTGTAGGAGGTTATGAACGCGTTGGGTTGGTTCGTGGGTACACTGAATGTTCCGTATGTGGTTTCGCTTGTCCTGACGCCATCATGTCCTATGACCTTGATGTAGCAAGTGTCTCCACCGGGGAGTCCCTCGTAGTCGAAGCTGTAACTTGTCCCGGTAACGCCTATGTCTAGTGTGATCCAGTTCGCACCATCGTTGCTGAATACAATCGTAGATGTGCACTGGTCGCTGTCAGGGTCTGATATGCTCCAAGATACCGTTGCGCCTCCACTTTGTTCGTTAAACGAGTCAATGCTTACGTTTGGAGAGTAGCTTGATACAGGTTCAGTTGTGATCAGTACATCGTCCTTGTAGAACTCGATTGCCGCTGTGTTATCAGGGAATAGCGTGCTGAAGCAGAAGAATGATTCATCCGCGTCGCCTCCAAAGTCTTGTTCATAGAGTACAGTACCCGTTGAGTCCACTAATTTAGCTGTGAAGCGCCCCTCTGGCCATGTGTCGGGTAGTCCATTGTATTCGATGAACTGTTGATCATATACTCCTGTGCTGTTCACCACGCCTCCAATTAGTAACACCGGAACATGTGGTGGGTCTCCCAAAGCCTTGAGTAGCTGAAGATAGGTGTCTTGGCTTACCCATGAACTAAATGAGCCTCCGGCGTTGGTACCCATGAAGCATCTGACGCTTGCTGTGTTTATCGTAAAGGCAGAGTGGCGTTCAGCCTCCACATCGAGATCATAGATTCTTCCATCTTTCAAGATTAGCCCTGTGACTGGGAATCCGTGTTCCGTGATCTTGTACTGCTCCGTCCATCTGTATAATCCTAAGAGGTGTGCCACCTCGTGTGCTGCGACTCCTACGAATGCTGTTTCCTTTATACCACAGCTTCGGGATGAGATATAGGCTGACGCGAATCCCTGTGTTGTCGTGGTTTCGGGTTTATCCCACCATAATGTTGTCGCAGGGAGCACAGCTACAAGCCTATTGTTTGATGCCGCTGAGTCCGCTGATAACCATAAAGTCGCCGCAATATATTGCCCAGAATAGGTAACCCTGTGGGATACTGGCCAGTAAGACCCAATGTTTCGTGGACTAATTGTGAAGGTGAACTTTGATTCTGGTAATGGGTAGACATCTTTGATGAACTCGATGTGTTTCTGGCAGAAACTGATGTATTCTCTTAGTTCCTGTTGGTCTTCCGGTGTTAGTTTTGTTGGGTCTGTGTTTGCCTTCCACTGCATGTCAACTGGGACGAACATTATTCGCAGTGGCTCCATTTCGGCTACCCGTACATCCCAGTCCATTCTCAATGATTTCCAGTAATCCTCTGGCATCTCGTAAGAAGTGTATAGGCTGTTGGAGTCAATTTGTAGAGATAACTCATAGTCGCCGGGTTGATCTAATTTGAAGATAAAGTCGTGGTTTACTATCTTTGAGATCGCGTTTATTTTTCGTGTCTCAGAATATACTATCTGCCCTTCCTTCTTGGCGATTAACTCCACTTCTATCTCTGGCTTTGTGTATCCACTGGTGCCTCTTCTCGTGGGGCAGTTAAAGGTGACTCTGACTCCAGCCTCTTTTCCGCCGACAAGCTTGTAGATTTCCTCGTAGGGAATTGTCTCGATGGTCTGGACCAGTGATATTTGCTGGACATCAAACCAGATGGGCATCACCGAGATTTCTTTCTCCACATCATAATATTGACCGTCTATATCCGCTGTGATCTTTAGCGTCCATTTCTCACGTGTAGCTGTCGTAGGGTCTGTTACAAAGGGTATCTCGTAAAAGGCATTGTACTTGCCATCGGCTCCTGTGGAGAAACCACTGCTATAGTCGATTATGTTTCCGTCTTTATCGTAAACCTCGATACCGATCTCGGCGCCATATATCGGTTCACCGTTTTTAGTCACAGAGCCCGTGATATCCACTTTTTCTCTTGTTATGTACTTGGTTTTCGGAATCTCGGCGCTATGTACTACGTTTGAGTCGATTGTGAAACTGTATCTGTACTCTTGTTCGCTGTCAATCCATACGCTAATAGTCCATGTGCCCGGGTCGCTGATAATCTGATTATATGTTGAGTCTGTTTGTTTGATGCTATGAGAAACAATATACTCGCTCCACTGGGTTAATCCCTGTGTGGAAGGGCTTGGAATCTCCACACGAGTATTCGTCAAGGTCTCTCTTTCTCTGGGGGTCTCCCACTCAATGTAGACGCTGTGAGTTCCTTTGACTTCCCCCAGTTTCATCCAGAAGATGATGTCATCTCCGTATGTGAATGAGGTCTTTCGATCAACGGGTTCATTGTTCTGCAGACCTGTTGTAAAAGCCTGATCTAAAATCGTGTAGCTTGCCTCTTCCTCCACCTCGATTGTTTTAACTATGAAATCGGATTTTCCCGTCGAGTCCCACACCTCTAACTCTAATGTATAGGAGCCCATCTGTGACGGAGTCCAGCTCCACGACTCTAAATTATCATATTCAGTTCTATGATCGCCATTCAGGTACCATACAAGAGAAGTAATCTCAGCATTAACCACCGTAGAAGTGCTAGAAACCGTAACCTGATCCCCGGGCTGTGGCTTAGAAGGCGAGTAACTGAAATCAGCGTCCAGTACACTCTCAACGGTCTCAGTGTACCCAATGAAATATTTGACCGCTCCACTTTGGGCATGGTATTTCCACCATTGTATCATCTCCATCTCGTCTGTGAAGTAATAGCCATCGTCATAGATTCGTGGCCAGAGCTGAATCTCTAAGACATCTCCCTGCTCTACGTTGAAGTTACCGCTACCGAACTCAGACTCTCCTTGATACCTCCAGTTTGGTAGCCAAGGACCATCAGTATAACCTGGGTCTTCAACGTAGAAGTATCCCCATGCATCTTTAGGCGCGGTCCATGTGAATACCTTACTCGGGTTGCTGATGTAAGTCTGCGTATCCGCGTTATACTCATAGACTCCCTCGGGCCAACTGTAAGTTGTTACAGTGCCGGTTTCCTCTTTGTACTCCTGAGCATGAACGGGTGTAACCAGCATACTTATTGAGAATAGTAAGATAAACCCGAGAACAACCTTAGACCTATCCACATTGAATCAAACACCTAACAAGCATCCTCCAAATATAGGTTGTTGAAAATGGAGCCGGGCGAGGGATTCGAACCCCCGTGGAGCCGCTCTGCAGGCGGCCGCCTAAACCGCTCAGCCAACCCGGCGCAACAATGAGAGGCACGAACTGTTTTTAATGTTTTGTGATTGGTGGGACCGCCCGGATTCGAACCGGGGATCACGCGGACCCAAACCGCGTATCGTACCAAGCTTGACCACGGTCCCAGTGCAAACCGATAAGGGCTAACCTGTTATTAAATGATACGTCTACCCATATCGTAGCTTGGAATTCTCAAGAGCAGCGACTACAGGCAGTGTTTCGCCTGCAAGCATGCTGAGCATGGCTCCTCCGCCTGTTGAAACGTGGCTCATGTGGTCGTTGATGCCTAGCATTGAGGCCATGGCTCCCATGTGGCCTCCTCCTACCACAGTGAATCCCTTACACCGCGCCATACAGCGTAACAACTCCTTGGTGCCAATATCGAATCCTCGTCTCTCGAACATCCCTAAGGGGCCTTCTGCTACTACTGTTCCAGCTTTCTCGATGGTGCTACTGTAGTGGGCGATGGTATTCAAACCAATATCGTAGATGTTCTTTTCTTCAGTGATTCTGTCGATAAAGACCTCTACTCTTTCACCTTTGACGTCGAGGGCGACATCCATGGGTAACTGGATCTGATTAGGATACTTTTCGAGAATATCGCGACAGACATCAACTTGTTTTAGTTCCTCTTCGTTTAGTTCCTCGCAGCGTTTATTCATCTTGCCTCGTGCCATCTGGAAGCTATCTGCGACGAGACCGCCGATGAGTATCTTGTCTGCTATATCGTCTTTGAGTACCCTGTTGATTACTGGTATACGGTCATCGACTTTTGCTCCTCCTAGGAGATATACGCTTGGGCGTTCAGGTTTGTCCAATACCCTGTTGAGTGCTCGTAGTTCTTGCTCCATGAGGCGTCCAGCTAGCATT
This sequence comes from Candidatus Bathyarchaeota archaeon, assembly GCA_026014515.1. GTDB lineage: Archaea > Thermoproteota > Bathyarchaeia > TCS64 > TCS64 > RBG-16-57-9. The sequence goes on from JAOZIG010000286.1 coordinate 17,713, forward strand.
GGTACTACGTTGCTGAGCCCTACTAGGCTTGCTTGGCTTCTGTGGGCTGCCGCGAAAGCGTCGTTTACGAAATAATCTACGTATTTGCTTAGAGTCTGCACGAGTTCTGTGTCTCTGAGTTCCTCCACAGGTGCTTTCTTGTTTTCCTCTTCCATCATTCTGACGTTATTGAGCACCAAGACATCGCCTTTCTTCAGCGTCTTGATCTCTTTCTGAGCGTCCTCACCAACAATGTCATCAGTGTACTTGACTGGGCGCTCCAAGTACATTTGAAGCACCTTACTATGACTTTCAAGGCTTGTGAAGTCGTATTTTCCGGGGCGGCTTTGATGTGCCCCGATGATGAGTTTTGTGTCTTTGAGACTTCTGACTGTGGGTATGACCGCTTGTATCCGCGTGGCATCCAGTATCCTCTTGGAGTTAGGGTCGAGGGGGCTGTTGATGTCTGCTCGCAGGAAAACTGTCTTACCTGTTAAGTCTACATCATCAAGGGTGAGGAAGTCGTAAACCATGATGTATCCCGGTGATTCGCATTACACTGTATGTTCTATAAAAAACTGTTCTTCCTTATTTTCGACGTTTAATGATAGATTTTACCAATTTCTCTAATCCAGTGAAATCAGCTTTCATAAAATCCAATTCATCAACACCATCAAACCACTTAGGAATTACACCAGTTTTCTTTGCTTCTCGTAGCTCTAATCTGAGTCTAGCTGCTTGACTGATAACCTGTCTCCTCTCTCTGTTGACTTCTGTATCTTGAACCACTTCACTCATCAGATAGGCTCCATCCTTTGTCCCAATGGGCTTGAGGTAGAATTTCTCGTCTGGTATCTCCCCGAAGTCGCCATGGGGCTCTGTTTGGTACCAGTAGGCTACGCTGCTGTAGTCTTGTTGTAGCATATTGGCGTGTCCATGCTCTATCTCAACGGATATTGTGTTCTTGAATGGGACTGGATCGGGTATGTGAAGCCTGTAGGCGCTGTATCTGCTGTTTACTTCGTCCATCACGGTCAATCCATGATAAGGTGCGTGGAAGGAGCCTTTGTTCCAGAACCATCCTCCTTGAAAATAGTCCTCGGTGCCTGTTCCTATGATGCTTGGATGGTTCTCGTTATCAACTGTGATGAACTCGTCACCTTGAAGCATCAACAGGCTTCCTTTATCATAGCTCTGCATGTTTAATACACAGCCCGCGTAGTGTCCTCTGCCTGTTGCTTTGAGTATGGTATAGTTTTCATTTATCTGAGTGGGGTTCTCCCTGTTGTATCTGCAGTGGAAGTAGAGTGTGTCCTCTTCTAGCTCTGTCTCATGATACTCGACGTTATAGTAAAGGTGTGTTACAGGATATTGACTCCTGTTTTCAATCTCTAGAACCGCTTTTTCCTTGAATGGCATTGGCCAATAACTGAAGAAACCTCCGCTTGTCATCCCATGCATCGCGTTATAGTGGTGTACGTATTCTGCGAATCCTGCTCCAAAGAAGTCACCTATAGGCGCATATACGCTGGGTGTTTTTTCATCATCCCAACTGAACCTGAGAAGAAGATAACGTAGGATATGTTCATCCTCTGAGTTTAAAGCGAACCATATTCTGCTAATGATTCCACTACCTGTGATTACACCTAGTCTGATGGTCTCTCCGGGTTCAACTGTTACATAGTCAGCGTTTCCATGGCTGGGGTCGTGACTGCTTATCTGCCTAGTCTTCCAGTCTTTTGCCTTGTAGATAGAATCGGGTGATCCGAGGAGCTTCATGGGAAATATGTGTGTTTTCTTTGGTTAAGAGTTTAGGCTTTGGCGACCCAGCACAATGAGTCTCCGCTGTTCACTGAGTAATGGACGCGTAGGAAGCTGATCACTCCATCCATTGGGGCATAAGCTGTTTGGATGGTCTCCCCTAACAGGTTACACACAGTGCCTAGCTCCTCACCTTTCTTCACACTCTGTCCCGCTTCTATTTTTCTTCGCCATACTCCCCCTTTCTTTGCCCACACTCTCTCACTGGGTGGATCAAGAGGTGGATTGTAACTGACGGGGGCTCCTTCAAGCATCTTCAGGTGTCTAAGTAGGTTCAGTGCTCCATCGTAGTGGTATTGTACGTCTTGCTCTCTGATGGGGTAGGGGGCTCCTGACTCGATCATCAGACACGGAATACCATACTTGTTCACAGCCTCCCCCGTGTTTCCAGAAATACTCGTGGATTCTATCAATGCTGGTTTGTAGAGTGATGCAAGCTCCACCATCTTATCAAAGAGTTCCTTGTTCTCGGTCTTATAGACGAATATACCCCTTGTCACGTCCTCACCGAGGTCTGCGCTATGAGCATCAATAAGCACATCCGATTTGCTCACAAAGTGCTCAAACACATGATAGGCTACGCGTTTGGTGATCGAAGCCTCGGCATCCCCGGGAAATACTTTGTTCTGGTTTAAGTGGTCCAGTTGGTTGTGGTATGGTTTTCTGGCGTGGAATCCCTCTGTGTTTACGATTGGCGCCAGTATCAAGGTACCCGAAAGCTGATCAGGCGTTATTTTTTCGGCTATTCTGTATATTGCCTCTATTGGGGCGCATTCAACGGCATGAACACCGCCAAGAATAGTTACTGTTGGTCCTTTGTTGACTCCATTTATCACTATATATGGGAGTTTTATCTCGTGGGTTGAGGCATCACCGATCTTCACATAGCCTCTATGGACTGTTCCTTGTGGGATAACGGTATCTTGTACCTTGAAAGACATGAGTAAACTGAGAATAGTAAGAGTGTAAAAAATTTGGGTTAATAGGTATAGTTGCAGATGAATGGCTCACGCCAGTCCTTCCACCAGCCAACAACCCTGTTGCCGGTCTCGGTGATAACAAAAACATCCTTGTTCATCAACAACTCACCGCCTTCACCATGAACAACTGGGTTGAAGACAACCACCATATCCTCCTCAAAAACCGTCTCATCGGCTCCCGAGATATACGGAGGCTCATAATTGGTCACACCAACCCCCGCACCCAAGGTAAGCTTGGGCTCCATGATGATGCCTTTCTCAGCAGCAACCGCTTTCACTGCATCATAGACCTCGCTTGCCTTGACACCGGGCTTGAGGTTCGCTCTCACTGTCTCCCTCAGAGTCACTAGCTTCTGGAAATCTGCTTTCTGTTCCTCGGTCATCTCACCCATGGCGAGCATACGTGCACCGTTACACCAGTATCCTTTCACTGTGGAAACAAGCTCCATCCTCATCCACTCATGATGCTTCGGCACCCTGTCGAACCCTATTCCATACATGGGTGCACCGGGCCACCATTTCTCTGTGTTTGTGCCTGTTACTACTTGTGCTACAGCGTGGTGTCCTACCTCGTCAAGTTCTCTTTCGATGGCGTGGATTCGTACATTCTCTGTGTTGCTCATCTCACCTGATGCCTGAACGACTAACACGTGGTGTGCTTGTCCCGCAATAGTATGATCAGTTTTGCTTGCTACTTCTTCTAGTAGTTCAAGCTCTCTTGGAGTCTTTTTTATCCTGAGTTCACGTAGCAGATCATCGCATGGTACGAGTTGGAAGTCTTCTAACGCTGATTCAAGCCTGTTGTACAGGTTCAACGGTATCCTGTTGACGTCAACGCCTATTTTTCCCGTCTTCCTAATGGTGTTCTTAGCAAGCAATACCGCTATCTCAACGATGCTGCTTGGGCTTCCCGGTTTCTCGTTATATGTCTTGGTTTTATTTACCCACGCTAGGTTTAGGAAGCTGCTCTCCCATTCATGGGGCACTATGGTTGTTGGCAACTCGTCTTTTGGCCAGAATAGCGCCATGTACCTGTCAGGGAAACTCTGTGGATAGTGGAGATATGCTCCTGTGAGGTACTGAATATTATCATAGCCAAAGACCAGTAGGGCATCGTATCCGCTTGCCTCTATTGCCTCGTTGACGTTTTCCATTACTTCTTCTTTCATCCATTATTCCTCCTAGTGGGTCGCCCTGTGGCCATAGACATGGTATAATTTGTCCCATGTCCTGTACCAGCTAAGCTTCCTGTTTCCCTCCTCGGTTATCTCGTAGATGTCCTTGCTGTGGATTAGCTCCTGTCTTGGACCATACGTGTAGATGTCCAGTGCGAGCACCATACCAGCCTTCAACTCTGTGCTACAGCTCAGGTTCAGGTAAGGTGGCTCATGGTGACTTGCACCTACACCGTGACCTATTCCTGGCTCCTTCCAGAAACCTATCGCCTGTTTCTCGGCTGCTCGTGCAACGTGGGCATAGACCTCGTTGCATGCTACTCCTGGTTTGATCATCTCTAGAGCGGTTGTCTTGAGTCGTAGGTTCTCCCTGTAGGCGTTCTCTTGTTCTGGTGATGGTTTTCCGACTACTCCCATCCTGCCTATGTTGGTCCAGTATCCCATGTAGTGGGCGCTTACATCCATCCTGAAGAGTTCGCCCTCTTTCACCCAGCCACGCTGAGGCGTATAGTATATCTGGCCTTCGCTTCCGAACGCTGAGTTGAGTAATCCTACTCCGCTTGCCCCGTTCTCGTTGACGTGGACCCTGATCCGTTCAGTGATCTCCGCCACTGTGTAGCCGGGGTTCTCGACTGCGCCTTCAAGATGCATCAGAGCATACACTATTCCCCTGTCTGCTTGTTTACAGGCGCGCTCTATGAACTCGATCTCACCCTTGGTCTTTATGATTCTAAGGTCCCTGATCATGGGGTCCGCTGGCTCCCAACCAACGTTGGGTAGTTTTCCTGATAATGAGTCCATCAATCCCTTTGAGACCCTTGCCGCGTCAAAGCCGATCTTGTTTTTATCGAGCCCCATTCCCACAATTAGCTCTTCTACTGCCTTGACGAATGCCCCTGTCTCGTATCCCTGGTTTTCGTCGTAAACCAGTGTTTCTCCCTGCCACCCTTGGTCTTTTACTGCTTGTGACCAGTCTTGAGGTATTACTGCGACTGGTGTACCTTCTTTGGGTAGTAGGACAGCGGCTTTTCTTGATGGATAATTTTCCGCGAAGGGTAAGACGGTTCTTGTAAGGTAATTGAAGTTGTCTACACCAATCGCCAAGACTGCATCATAGTCGGTTTCTGTGATTGCAGTCTCGATTTTTTGTTTGAGTAAATCCATTTTGGATGCTCCTAAGTGTTTAGAATCTCTATATTGCTAAACTAGGAGATACATTCATAGCATATAAGCAATTTTCGATAAAACACTGTTTAGTATATAAAGGAAAGGTGTTTGAAGGGGCTTTAAGGGATGGGTTCATAGAATTTCTGTATCTCTATGACGTATCCTTCAGGGTCATGGAGCAGGAATATTCTCAAATTTAGCTCCTTATCATCGTGGGGCTCGTTGATGGTATCGACGCCGTTCTCTTTGAAGTGTTCATACCATGCATCAGGGTCATCAACTATCACCGTGAGCATAACCGGCTTTGTGTCACTGTATTTATGGTAACCAACGTTGCCGTCTACGCACCCCATGTAGGCGTTGTCTCTTACTTTGAATATTTTAGCCCATTTCTGGTCCTGTATGAGTTGGAAGCCCATGATTTTCTCGTAGAAATCAGCTGCTTTCTGTAGGTCTTTGTAGTAGAAGAAGGTTAGAATCCCTTTTGTCTCTGGAAAACTCATGCTTGATTCTTGCATATTGGGCTTAAAGCAGTTACCATCAGTTTCTCTCAATGTATAAATCAAGCCCTACCCCAGCGATATTTGATGAATTATGAAAGTTGGAGAAAAAGCACCTGATTTCACTCTGGTAAATCAGGATATGAAAAAAGTCTCACTTAGCGACTATAAAGGCAGCAAAGTTGTTCTCGCCTTCTACCCCGGCGCATTCACAGGTGGATGCACGAAGGAAATGTGCACTATTCGTGACGAGATAGCCGATCTGGAAGAACTAAACGCAGAGATACTAGGTATCAGCGTAAATGATCCCTTCAGTAACAAGGCGTTCCATGAGGAAAACGTCCTGAACTTCCCTCTACTCTGTGATTACAATAGAGAGGTTGTGAAGTTGTATGATGTTTACCATGAGGATTTTGCTGGCTTGAAGGGTTACACTGTTGCAAAACGCAGTGTTTTCATCGTTGACGTTGATGGAGTTATCAGCTACAAGTGGGTAACTGAAGACCCCCGTGTTATGCCTCCTTATGATGAGGTAAAAGCTGAGCTTGCCTAGTCTCCTTCAGCCTATCTTTTTCATTTTTTTGCTAGGTTTCTTGGTACTTGTTGTGGAAAGCCCATTCTGGTAATGGTTTACGTTCTGGGCGTTTTAACTCGTTTTTCGCTTGGTCCTCGCTGAGGCTTGGGTGAATCTCCTGCATCTTCTTACCCACGATAATCAAGGTAAGAACCGTGTACTCTTCTGGTATACCAAGAATCTCACGGGTCTTCTTTGGGCTGAATCCAGCGATAGGGTGAGCTACTAGTCCCAGTTCTGTTGCTCTTAGGATCAATGTGGCGGTTGCCATACCAAGGTCAAACTGATGGTATATGCGTTCACGTATCTGGCAGTCATCCTCGGGTTTTGAGAACGCAGCTATAATCATTGATGCTTGTCTCGCCCAAGCGTTCCCCCTTGATAGTGCCTCATACATTTCCTCAAGCTTTTCCCGATCATAGACGAAAACGTATCTCCAAGGCTGGTTGTTAAAACAAGATGCGCTGAGCTGCGCATGGCTTGCTAGGTCTTCAACGAGTTCCCTTGTTATCTCGACTGGCATCAGTGACCTGTATGCTCGTCGTGCGTGAATAGCCTCTGATACGTTCATGTTCTCATCCTTGAAGCTCGGATAGTTTTTCCATCACTTTATCGACGTGTCCAGCGACCTTTACCTTGGGCCAGACATGGGCGATTTTTCCCTCTGGGTCTATGAGGTATGTGCTTCTGACGCCCCCCATGTATTCTCGTCCATACATTTTCTTCTTCTGCCAGACACCATAGGATTCAAGAACCTCTTTCTCTGTGTCGCTGAGGAGATTGATGGATAACTCATGCTTCTGCCTGAAGTTTGTGTGGCTCTTCAGGCTATCTGGACTTACGCCAATGATCACCGCGTTCTTCGCCTTGAACTCATCTTCTGCGGCTGTAAACTCTAATGCTTCCATTGTACAGCCCTTGGTGTTGTCCTTTGGGTAGAAGTATAGTACAACCCATTTTCCCTTCAAGTCTTTGAGACACATCTCGCCTCTATCTGGGTCTTCTAGACAGAAACCCGGTGCCTTTTCTCCAATATCTAACAAATGTCCTCACCAGAATGATATAAAATTGAAAAGGGGGTTATTTAAGGGGTCTCAGGTTCACGGATATTATAGAATGCCCGCTGAACAACCTCTGAGAGCGCTGGGTGGATATGCATGGCATCAATTAACGGGTAAACCGTGCCATCTCCTGCACTCATCACGTTGATAACCTCCTGAATCAGGATAGGCGCATAAGGGCCAACAATATGAGCCCCCAGAATCTTGTACTCCTCCTGTGTGATGATGACCTTCACATACCCGTCCTCCTCCGCCATCGCTGCTCCCTTCGCGGTATCAATGTAGTTGTACTCACCGACATAGTAGCTGATGCCCTTGTCTCGTACCTCTGCCTCTGTGAGACCAACTGACGCTACCTGAGGCCAACTAAAAACCGCGTATGGCACCAGATCATAGTTCATTGGATGGCTATGTCCATGACTGAAGCTGTGCCAGACTATTTCGGCTTCCTTGTTTGCCACGTGTTTAAACATGGCTCGCCCTATAGCGTCACCCAGAGCCCAGATTTTTGGCTTACTGGTCTGGTACTCCTCATCAACCACGATGAAGCCCCGCTCATCAACCTCGACACCAGTCTTCTCAACCTTCAACAAGTCCGCGTTACTCTTTCGTCCCGCAGCTAGAAGCAGCTTCTCAACAACGTACTCCTGTTTCTCACCGTTTTTCACGCCAACGACCTTGATCTTGTTACCCTGTTTCGCTACTTCTGATACCTCGATACTGGTCTCAATATGCATACGTTGCCTCATCCCCATAGTGAGTATCTCTGATATCTCTGGCTCAGCGTGCTTTATGAGACGGGGGCTCCTGCTCAATAGATGTGTCTCTACTCCCATGCTGCTGAAAAAATGAGCCATCTCACACGCAATAAAGCCACCACCAACAATAGCGATGCTCTCAGGTTTTTCCTCAAGGTCCCAGACAGTCTCGTTTGTGAGGTATGGTACTTTTTCGATACCCTTTATCGGTGGGATCAATGGTCTTGCGCCGCTTACGAGGAATATGTTGTCTGCTTTGATGGTCTCGTTTCCTGCCTTCATGGTATAGTTGTCGATGAACTCTCCCTGAACTGGATAGTATGTGAGTCCCTCCACCTGTGTGATGGTTTCCTCCATGGGGTGACGGTCATGTAATACGTAATCACGGGTTCGCTTCATTATACCAGCAAAGTCAATCTCATCTATTGTCGCCTTTATCCCAAGCTCCTCAGCGTGTCTGATTATATTCACCACATCAGCGGGATAGATCACCATCTTAGACGGGATACACCCTGTATTGAGACATGTTCCCCCAAGCTTTCCCATCTCAACCAATGCAACAGTTTTCCCCGTGTTCACGGCTGCGTCGGCTATCATCATGCCGCTGCCACTACCAACTACTAGGACATCAAAATGCTTCATACTTAGTTCATAGAAGCGATGAATAAAAAGTGGGGGATTTACTCAAGCTTTGATAAGCCATACTTGCTGTAATAGCCTTCCCAGAGTTCCCGCATGTCTTCGTTGAGGCTATCCTTGATGAGGCTGTAGATGGTCTTGATGTTCTGGATGCTGTGTACCTTGAGTTTAAGCTCCTTCTCCAGATACTCCACCGCACCCATATCCTCAATGTTATCCTTGTCACCGAGACGCTCCAATCGATCAACCGCAATCACCAGACCCACGATCTCGTGGTCACCCAGTAATCGCAGCTTCTCAATGGTCTCCACCTTGGTTATGCCCGTGGTGATGGTGTCATCAACGACCAGTATGCGCTGCCCGGGTTTGAAGTAGCTGGCTCCGACCAAGACACGGTCTGTGCTCAGGTCACCGTACTCCTTCGCCTCTTTGCGGTCATACATGTAGCGTTTGTCCATGCCGTAGAGCTCGTTCAAGCCTTCACAGGTGAGTGTGGCTAGACTGATGCCCTTGTAGCTTGGGCCGAACACGTAATCAAAGTCGGGTATCTCGCCACGCTCCATCAGTAACGCGATATAGCTTGCGAACGCCCACTTGACCTTGGCTAGGCTCTCTCCGTCGGTGAGTGCTCCGAGATTAACAAAATATGGGCTGGGTCTTCCACTCTTCAATATGAAGGGTTTGTCGGCGCTGGGTGGGAACCGTAGGGCTCCTCCCTTGATGAGTGCCTCTAGGAAGACTTTCTCTATCTTTGCCTCTGATACAAGTCCTCTGCTCTCGATCTTGAACTCCTCGCTCTTGATCTTCTCCAATATGGAGCCATACCACGTGGTGCTTCCACAGTAGGTACAGTGGAGCTTTGTCTCCTCAATCTTTTCACCCGTCTCGACCTTAAAGTCGGTAGGTGGAGCCGCGAACTCTTTGTTCGTCTGGCAGAGAAGATTGGGGCACTGGAATACTCCCTTGATATTCTCTGGAGGCTTGATGACGCGTTTCTCCTTTACCTCCCAGTCCTGTATTATATTCAGTGTGCTGTTGGGGGCTACGAAGGCGATAATATCAATCTCGCTTGAAGTAAGATACGTACCCTCTATCTTGATGAGGTCTTTCTTACCGAGGCTTCCGCTCACAACGTTCTGGGCGATAAGGGTCTCTGCGTCGCTTGGCTGCTTGAGTAACTTTAGAACGAGGAACGCCTTCCCCGCGGGGATGTGGTCGATTACTATCCCGTTCTCTATCTTGCTTACCAAGAGTTGTCTATTTGACAAATGGTTACCCGCATCATTTCGTACAGATGAATAGAAAAAGGTTGCTAATAATGAAAAAATAGGGGGATTTTTATGGGTCTGGATGTACCTGAGCACACCACGTGATATCAACGAGCTTGTAACAGATACCCAGGCACTCTGCGTTAGCCTCTACTTGCTCCATCGCCTTCTGGTAGTTCACATAATAGTCACTGGTCTTGAAGTTGGTCTCAAACCCTGTGCACTCTGTGAAGAGTCCTAGGCATTCAGCCACATGGAACTCTACTGGGTGTAGGTCGCTATAGTCTATTTCTAGTATGATACTTGTGGTTCCCGGCTGGACGTATTGTAGCCAGTCTAGGAGTCCTCCGCGTAACGCGTAGCATGCATAGTAGGTGTCTTCCGCTGTGTAGCCGTAGACTATGAAGCCGACTGTCTCGTTGAGGTCCTTGTAGGTGCTGATGAGGGCGTATCCGACATCATCATCCACTCCGACGCTGCTGTACCATAGTTCATTATCTGGTACGTCTTCCATGGTCATTCCAACATAGTGGTCTAACACTGTGCGTGCCCAGCATCCTGTGGCGTAGAAGCCGTCCCCGTATTCTGTGAATACCTTGGCGTCTGTGAAGTCGTTGAAGTAATCGGCTGCTAGGTTTGCTAGTGGTCCTCCTACGATGATCATGTTGCTGCTGCTGATGGCGTATGGGTAGATTGTGTTTCCAGTCCAGTCATCAGGGGTGCACCAATCGTCACGGAAGCTGGTTCTATTGTCGTCAGGTGGATTCATGTAGTATGGATCTCTTGCGTCTGCGTTTATTGCTGTAAAGTTTCTATGTATCCACGGTATGCTTGGGGCGTTTACTGTTGCCTTTATGTCTAGTCCACTGAGCCATACCTCTGTGTTCTTCCAGTCGCACCACGCTGAGCTTAGCATAGCTGCTCCAAGGCTGTCGGATGGTGCCGCGAAGTCGCCTATTACCATCCACTCCCATCTTCCTGCATGGAAGCATGAGCCATCCTTGTACATATTCAGCCATGGCGTATCCCAGCTGAAGTTATCTGGGAGTCCACCCCAATTCATTGGATAGATCATCTGCTCAGAGCTACTGTGACCAGGCCATGATGCCTCCACATACAAAGCCCACTCAAAGCATCGTCTTTGCATGAAGCCGTATGGGATTCTTATCACGAAATAGTCAGGTGCTGTGCCAGTTGGGTCATCCATTCTCATCTCGACTTCTATCTCTGGTGGGAAGTCTTGTTTTATGAATGAGGCGCCGTCCCAGACATAATATCCTGCAGCTGTGTCTTCTGAGGCTCTTATCTTTACGAGTTTACATCCAGCATTTAGGATTAGGTCTGCTCCTGAGGCCCAGTGCCCAGCGATGTCTGTCTCGTCAAAGTCTATGATCCATTCAACATAGTCTCGTTGGAATGTTCGTGTCACATCAACTCCGAACATAGTGGTAGTATCCTTGCGTTTAGCAAAGTCAGTCTCATCGAGTACTAGTTCCCCGGGTAGGAGTAACGTACTGTATAGTACTTTGTATCTATCTGCCCCGTGGTTGTTGTCAATAGTGAGTTCGTTTGGTCCTGTTATTCTATAGTCGGTGTCTCTTTCTAGCAATACTTGCCCTGAGGGTGTGTATGCTAGGACTTTTTCGGAGTCTTGGCAGTAGTATCCCCACTTTTCAGGGAACCAGATTATGTGTTCGTCATCTAGACAATCTCGATAGTTACCGTATTTGTCGAATAGGTGGCTTTGGAGAACAATCATGTCTGTCATTGTTCCTTTTTGTGCCCATCTGAAAGTGTCTTTATGAGCTATATCGTTCAAGTCTATTGGGTTGAACACTTCATCCAGTTGGTAGAGTACCTCTGAGTCGATCCTGAAGTAGCCTTCCTCAACTCCTTCAGGCATATCCGGGTCTACTCCGTTATGCAGATCAGTTACTCCATAGACGCTCATGCATCTGAACTGGTGTGTGCTGTTCTCTGGGTGATCCAAGTCTAGGTCAAAGTCCCACTCTGCGAAGACGTATGGTGTGTCTGGTTCCTCGTTCATTCCGTAGCTGAGAACCGTGTCTCCGGGCTCGAACAGGGGCTCCATACACTCTAAGGCTGTGCTGTTCTGGGGGGTGTTTCCCTTCATGAATCGCTTGTAGACGACCTTGAAGTTGTCTCCCCATCCCCACTGGAATGGCTTGATACGTACTGCACCATATGGTCCGATATCAGGTGACCATATCCATTGACCGGGGGTACCGCCTTCCTGTTGTAGCAGTTTAGCGTATTCACCGTTGGATTCTTCCCTGAACACCCATGGGTCTGTCTCCCATTCTCCTTCTCCACGTGGGTAGGCCACTGGTTCTTTTGGAAGTAAGATGACTATCTCCCCAGTTGTATCATTGTAGTATATCCATGGGTCAACTAGGTCATTGGCTGATGTGGGTAACTGTGCCTCATGTTCAAAGGTCTCCATCGTTGATAACAGGCTTGGAACATCAACGTCATCAGATAGTCTGCGGACGTTGTATGTTTCCGTTACCCATTTTGATATCAACGGTGGCCAGAACGCCGCGAATCCCACAAGCTCATTCTCCGATGGGTCACTCGGGTCTCCGATGATCTGGCAGAGATCATAATTAGCTGGGACGCCTCCCTCCGGGTAGTAGAATGGGTGTTTGATGTACTTGGTTGTCAAGTTATCATAGAACTCTGCGTAGCATCTTGGCGCTGTGCTGAGTCCTATGTCCCACTCTGCTCTTTGGCTGAACTCTATCTGGAATGGTCCGTCCATCTTGTTGTTGTCGATGCGTTTGACGTCCTTGATCTCAACGACATATTTCTTGACCTTGTTGAAGACAAGCTGTATGGTGAGTTCCACGAGGGGTACTCCTCCCTGAGCCTTGTCCTTGTCGTAGATGGTTGTGTTCAGTAGGTAGATGGCTTCTCTTTCCCCGTCATAGATGAGCCTGATAGGCGCTGTTTCCGCGTATCCATTGGTTCTTCTTCCACCGGGTGTATCACTGGGGTCGCTTGCGTCCTTGGTTAGTTGTTCGTTTCTCCATTCGCCTCCTACGCCTGCTACTGTTCTGTCTGAGAAGAGGGCGTACGCCCATGTGTTTCTGAGGTATCCTCCTTGTGTGTAGTGGATGTCCATTATCCATCCGCTGCACCAGTCCTTGATGGGCACCATGCTGTTAGCGAAAACATCAACGCCGTCGTACTTGAGACCGAGTCCCATGTTGTTGTCGATGAGTTCACCGTATTTGCTGAATCCCACTTGTAGGCTGGTGTCTTCCCATGGGTAGAGTATGTAGGTGTCGCTGTCTAGTAATCCATAGTCTGTGTATGTGTCGCCTCCTCCCGGGGTTTCGGGTAGGGCGGCTGTTGCTACTGGTAGCATCCATGTGCTTGATAGTAGAAGTATTGATAGTACTAGTATTGTGAATCTTGGTTTCGTAGTTTTCATTTACGTTTCCCATCAAAACTCGATTTTTAGTTGATTAAAACACTAAGTTACCAGATGTCACCATCTTGGTGACACTTGTTTCTAAAGTCTCTGGGTTACAGTATTTTGGTGTCATCATGTCGGTGACAGCAGATTGTCTTTCACTGAATCGATCAGGTTCCTAGCCATCAATTCCTTAAACTCATCTTCAGAGTACTGACTATAGAAGAGAATCCTAAGTCCTCCACGTCCAGTACCCGTATCAAAGGATATGATTTCTTTCTCAGCTAACTCATCAAGAAAATGATAGACGGTTGCCCTTGAGACCCGTTTATCTAGGTTGTCACATACTTTGTCCCAGATTTGCTTGGTGGTGAATTTTTTCATTGGTTTTGCCCAAAGGCATCTTATTGTTTGTATCTGCCATTCTCTAAATAGTGTCCTGAGTCCCTTCTTCTCAGGGTCGAATTTGAGTGCAGATTGCATCATTATTTTTTCTTATTTATTGGATTAATCTCTACTGAGTTATGTCAGATTTTTTCGGGTTACAGTATTCTTAAAAATAGAAAAATTAGGGAGATAATCCCATATGGTAAAGGTCAGCCTCAGCAGCGATATAACCGAAACCTGCCCAGCCTTCAACGGCTACAATGTCTCTTAGAATCTTTGCTGCCTTCTCCTTTTCACCTGTATAATGGTACCAGTTAGCTACTCCATACCCTGTGGTGACTAAACCGAGATCGCCCATCTCGTAGGCTTCTTTCATCAAATCTTCTGGAGTGTTTTCTCCTTTATACATCATGAGGCATTTGTGGTAGTGGTGGTTCTCGATAACATCCATATCTGCGGTGATCTTTTCTAGAATTTTCTCTGCCTCTGCTTTTCTGCCTAGTCTTCTTAATGTCATGTAGTACCAGTGGGCTGTTGCGATGACCTTGTCATCGATCTCTGATGCCTTCATACACATCTCATAGGCGTGTAGAGCCTTCTCAAAGTCAGCCTTCAAGTAGTAAGCAAGTCCCAAATGATACCATATGTTGAAGTGGAGGCTACTCACAGGTATTCCACGCTCGTTTGGAATACCGTCGGGCTCGATCTCGTCTGGTTTTCCTTCTATAAGTTCGGCTGCTTTCTCAAAGTCGCTAATAGCTTGATCAAAGAATCTGAGTGTGATGAATCTATGTGCCCTGTGTCTGTACATTCGTGGGTCTGTTGGGTGTTTCTCTATGCCCATGCTGTAGATGGCGATTGATTTCCTGAAATCACCGATGTAGGCTGTTCTTCTGCCCAACCAGATGATGTTATCAGCGTCCTCGGGGTCAGACTCATAGTTCTTCAGTGCCTCATCGTAGAGTTTCTTCTGCCTCTCCAAGATGTCTGCTCTGAGAGGTGTTTTGAATAGTGGCTCACCAAATAAGCTGAAGGTTTCGGGGTCCTCGGGTAGTTTTATTGTTGGCATTCTTGTTCACCAGAATAACATTTGATGCGGATGGGCGGTGTTTAAGTTTGCTGTAAGGTTTTAAGGAGGCTTGATTATTCTAGGGGGAAGAGGATTAATATTGACTGAGGGACGCAACTGGAACCGCGTACAGACCACAATGGCGGTTATAATCATATTCATGATTCTTGGATTCGCTGGACTCTATTTCTGGGAACCAGATGACGCTGTAAGCTTCACAAAACATGGTACAGTAGGAATAATCGAGGTCTATGGAGTAGTAGACGAGAGTTATCAAGCGTATATCTTGTCCTCAGCGGTAGAAGAAGCCCTCAACGATAACGATGTAAAAGCAGTTGTACTGGAGATTGATAGCCCCGGAGGCTCAGCCTACCTTATAGAACAAGTCTATCTAGACTTATTAGAGCTCAAAACCGAGAAACCAATCGTAGCATCCATATCCATGGCGCTATCAGGAGGATATTATATCGCTGTAGCAGCCGACCATGTCTATACATTGCCCTCAGCTATGGTTGGAAACGTTGGTGTCATCGGCACTGGACCGGGCTGGATTGTTCCTAGCGAGACCACCCTTGAGACTGGTCCAAACAAGATAACCGGGTTCAGCCCAGAAAAGTTCCCCTTTGACCTTACTACGGTTCTTCAAAGTTTCAGTGATGCCGTGGAGACTGGAAGGGGTGATGCCCTGAATATACCCATGTCTACGGTGACAAAAGGTTCTATCTGGATGGGTGTTGATGCTGTTGAGGATGGTTTAGCTGATGAGGTTGGCTCGCTTCAGACTGCAATCAAGTATGCTGCTGAGTTAGCTAACCTTGAAGACTATGATGTTGAATCACTAGTCGCACGAGTCGCTGAAAGCTATGAAGCTATAGAGATAACTTATCCATCAATAGCGGAGTTAAACGAAAAGAATCCTCCGCCAGCAATCTACTATCTATATCTGCCTGAGCAGATTTACGCCCAGAGCGAGACACCTGCTAACCAGACAGAGTCAATGAACGTGACCAGCATCAGGGGTGACGTATTGGTGGATATGAGTCACGGTAACGCTATCAGTCCATGGATACTTGATGCCTTCGCTAGACTAGTTACAGAAGAAGGTATGGTAGTCGGGTATTCTGATAGCTGGAGTAATATCGAGGACGCCTTGAACGAGACCAAGGCGCTAGTAATCGCCTGCCCAACACAATACTACTCCAACGAGGAATATGAGAAGATCAACTCATGGGTAATCCGAGGAGGAACCCTGATACTACTGGGTGATGCAAGCGCTGATTTCCTAAGCGTCTATACGTTACAGGCTCCACTGAACAGCCTCAGCGAGCACTGGGGAATCCACTATGGAAACGGCTATCTCTACAACCTAGAGGAAAACTACGGCTACTATCGAAACATCATCGTAGATGACATCAGAGACAGCTTCCTATCTGAAGGCGTCGATGAACTGGTATTCTACACCGCTGGACCAGTCTACTCAGCGAGCCGAGGCTACATGACCACAAGCACTCACACCTATGACTCAGTTACCGAGAGACCGGGAGAATATGATGTGGTTGCCATCTACAAGCTTGGAGACCAGAAGGTAATCGCCTTCGGAGACATGACTTGGCTCATGGAGCCATACGTTAACGCAGCCGACAACTATAGGCTACTAGAAAACTTGGTTGAGGCAATAGCCTCAGACTAGATTATTTAGCTAGCTCGTGGACGACGGCAACCCACACTTTAGCCATTTTTATCAAGCTATCAATGTAGACAAACTCGTCAGGTCCATGTGCTCCGCCGCCTATGGGGCCAAAGCCTATGGTCTGCATTCCTGCTTGTCTGTATAGGCGTCCATCAGTGCTACCAGCCCATGTTACGTATAACTCGGGCTCAGTGCCTAACGCTGTTTTTACTGCTTTCTTGAAGGCTTGTCCTAGCTCGGATTCTGGGCTCGTATAGTTGGCTGGTGTATACTGCCAGCTTCCGTCCTCGTTCTTTGGGGCGATAATCTCCCATTTCCAGTCCGGGTCTCCCTCACCTGCCTTGTCAAGGTCAGCCTTAACCTCGGCTACTACATCATCAGCTGTCTCCCCGATTATTAGCCGTCTATCTACTGTGATTGTGCATTCTGCTGGGACTTGGTTTGAGACTGTTCCCGCCTGTATGATGTTGACGCTCTGCATCGGGTGACCGATCCATTCATGGAATTTGTCGATATGATGCTCCAGCGCCAATACGCCTTTGCTTGCCTTCGCAATAGCGTTGATCCCAGTTACCCTTGAGGCGGCTGTATGTGCTGCTCTACCATAGAACTTGACTTGGTATCCGAACATGCCTCGCTCAGCGACACGCACCTGTAGATTGCTCTGTTCACCTATCACCACATAGTCTGGACGCCTCAACTCACCGGCAACAATCTTGTCAACTACTATCTTGCTTCCAGCTTGTGCTCCTCTTTCCTCGTCGGGCACAAGATGCACCCCTACGCCGAGAGGTAAGTCCATGTCTTTGAGTATCTCAAGGAGGTGGATCATGGTTGCGCAGCTTGATTTCATGTCGCTTGAGCCTCTACCATAGAGCATACCCTCCTCTACTACTGGTTTCCATGGGTCTTTTGTCCATGCGTCGGGCTTCGCGATTGGTACCACGTCTAGGTGTCCATTGAATATGATCTGTTTCTCGGCTTCTGGGTTGATGCACGCGTAGATTATGGGGCGTTCCTCTGATCCAAGTACCTCTACATGTATTCCCATGTCTTCAAGGAGCTTTACTGCGTGCTCCATTACCTCTTTCTCGTTCCCAGAAATGCTGGGAATCTCTATTACTTGCTTCGATAGCTCGATGATACGGTTCTCATCCACGAGCTTCAAGGCATCTGATAGGCTAGTCATGGCTTATTGTCTGTCTTTCGCTGATTTAAGCCCTCAGAGTTCAATAATGGTCTCTTTGTCTTTGAACTTCTTGAACGTGCTCTGTTTTCTACTCGCACTCTTTCTTATGATGGGCTCCTCTCCCATCGCCCACTTACTGATGAGGTTCCTGTGCTCATAGTAGCGTCTATCCAGCAACCAGTAATGACACCAGTCATCTCTACCACGAATACCCCTACCGAGACTCTGGTTAGCCGCCCTGAAAGCATCCATAGTATACCATTTGTTACCGAGTCCCTTCTTCTGTTTGTTGAAGTAGTTCATCTGTGCCTTCACTAGGGGGTCACCGTAGTTTGCGTAGGGTACACCTACGAGGAATATTCCTCTTGCTTGGTCCTCTGGGAAGTTGCTTCCTTCACTGTTTCTACCCCTGAAAACACAGCATAACACAGCGCCACCGAGACTCACAGACATGTTCTTGTATCTGGTTACCACGTCTCGGTTCTGTGCGGCGTCTCTTCCCTCCCTGAATAACTGTTTGCCGCCAAGGTATGGTATCCCGTTTTGTGTCTTTACGATGCCTTTCTTGGTCCATGCATCAATACAGTTGTTCATGAATCCCCTTTGGGTAAAGAATATGAGGGCTCCTTGGTTTACTTTCTCAAGGTCAGATGCGATGGTTGAACCCATCTTGGCTATCATCTGCTCGGTACGTTCATTATACACCGACGAGATGCCCGTGTCGATGGTCATCTTGATCTTTTCTGATTTCTGTATCGGTGGATAGACCTGTTTCTCGGCTTTCTCCTGTCCAATAATCTCGGCAAATGTATCAATGGGGCTCAGAGTACCACTCATGATAAGCACACCATCAGCATCCTGTACAACAGGCTCTACTGCGAGACTTGGATCAAGACACCTGTACTCTATTACAGGCGCCCCATAATAGTTGCGCGTATACAATCCAACGTATCTATTCTTCTGGCTCGTCTGAAGCAACTCAAAGAACTCCAGTAACCCATTCAGATAGCTTACAGGTGGGTTTCGGTTCTGAATCTTAATAGATCTGATTGCGTCAACAAAGGGGGCATGTCCCTCTATGAAGGTGTGAATATCTGTTCGGAGGGCTTTCTCTAGTTCCTCCTCCAATATGCTTGGAGCAACGAGTCTGGGCTTACCGCTATCATTCTTCAACAGATGCTCACCGAGTCGGTTGATATAACGAGCTGATTTTCCGATGAGCCTCATCTCCTCCGCTGCGGCACTCAAACCACGCTCCGTCAAGGTATCGCTGAGAATCTCTTGACCAACTTGGTCAATATTATGGCCCTCATCGAGGATGAGTATTTTTTTTTCCAAGTCTAGCCCAGTCATGAGCCGGATCATGGGGTTGAAAATATACGGATAAGGCGCCACAATCACGTTCACATCCTTTGCAACGCGTCTTGAGAGGAAGTATGGACAGATTTTTCTCTTCTGACCTTCAGCTATGAGTTCTTTTCTCCCGAGAATAATCGGTAAGCCCTTCGGTGGGTTCTCTATCTCGTGGATATATGGGCACTCATCGTTTTTTCTAAGAGTATGACAATACTCTTGAGCTTCATTTGATGGAAGCTCCCTGCATTCAGAGTTTATACAGAGAAACGCCCTGCTTGCTAGGTTCACCGCCGAATACTTTTCACCTGATTTATCGTTGATACTCTCTAACTCAAGCAATACCTGACGAACCTGCTCATGGGTACGTGTAGCATAGATAATCTGTTTACCCGTTGGAAGAAGACAGCTTAGGGTACTGATGGTCTTCCCGAAGCCGTTACAGGCTTCCGCAATCAATACACCGCCTTTAGCGACGGTTCTCTGAACATCCTCTATGAACTCTACCTGCGGTTGATATGGTTCATATGGGAAAAGGTCTCTCCAATCCTTCCTCGGTGCATTACTAGGCACTATTTCTAGGAGTGTTTCACAGTCTCTGCAGAATCTGTCTTCCTCGTATTCTTCTAAACTGTATGATTTACCACATTTGGGGCACTGTGCAGAGGAAGCCATAGCAGTACCCATACAATGGAATACAATTTAAAGCACATGTTCTCAAAATCAGCGGATTACTCAGTGCTAAACATGTTCCTCATGCTACGCTTAAACCGAATCCAGACATCTTTTACTCCACTCATACTGATCTTTTGAGGGTTAATCGCCGTCAACCCATTGGGCTCAATAGCCAATATAACAAACAAGAAAATAATTGGAATCAAACCCTCATAGACCCCGGTATTAACTCCAACATAACTCATCAAAACATAGATAATCACCTTAGAGCCAAGCGCAGTCATCAGACCACCGATAATCGCGCCAGTGATACTACCAAGCCCACCTAGAACACTCCCCGCCATCACGTTAATCAACAAGGTATCACTGAAGTTGACGCTCGTACTCAGCCACATCGATATAATGGAACCTGCTAAAGCTGACAAAGCACCAGAGACAAACCATGAGAAAAAGTGGACAAAACGAATATTCACCCCCAATCCCTGAGACAAGTCCTCATCCTCAGCCGTAGCCCTCATAGCAATCCCATGCTTGGACCACTTGAGAAATCCCTGTAACACTATTACGACCAAGAGAATCGTGCCCGGTGCGATTATACCAATCGCCGGGAAACCATTAATCCTGAAATCATAGTTGTAAAGATTGAAGCCCTGACTCAGAACCCTATTCTCAATTAGTAACCAGAAGCTAAACATAGCTAGAAACTGTGTGATAATTTGGCTTATGATATAGAAGGTAAAGGTCAACGTGATCTCACTGTACGCTCTACCCTTAATGGGCTTAACAATCACAACATACAGCACTACGCCTAAAATTCCGCCAACTAGCGCTGATATAGGCCATGTATGATAAGGGTTGAACCCATAAAACCTCACCAAATAATAGGTACAAACCGTGCCAATCGAGGCAAAACTCGTATGGGCAAAGTTAGGAAACTTTTCCATCATATAAGTAAACGTGAAGCCAATGCAAAGCATCACAAGAATGCTGACGTTTAGCGCCACACTGACTATTAGCCCTACATTCACGACAATCACCGAGTCTTGGCACAATATAAGAACTAAGACCTTTAACCCGCAAAATCTGATAATAGTTTATAAAATAACTGAAAAAACGCCCCCCGGTATGGGAATATCTAAAGCCTCATACAGCACAATTTAAATCACCAATCAAAGGGAAAGTAAACAGAAGGGGCGTTAACATTGAAACAAATTAAGTTACTCTTAGTAGTCACTCTGATATTTTCAACCATACCCATTGCACAAGCACAGAGCACCCTACCTTGGATAGAAGAATACACCATAACCAATTACAGTACAGGGCAAACAACCCTAGAGTGGAGCTCACAAACAGGAGAAATACTCCAAAACGCCCCAATACTCGCAGGAGACGAGTACCAGATCACATTCACCCTAAACGTACGGCAAACAGTAGACAACGCCGTACTAACCCTAACCCTAACAAGCTTCATGACTCAACAGAGCGAGTCAACCTACTGGGAGGTTGGACCAGAGTTCCCACGAACAGCCGACTATAACCCAGCCCAGCGAACCATAAGCCTACACCATAATCAGGGTGTATACGAGGTTACAGCCACAGGCAAGATTAGCAGTGACGCTACAATCTATACAGGTGAAGGGCTCACACTTCATAGACCCCTTGAGATAACCATCATTGAGCTCGATGGGCCCGTAGGTACTGACTACGATGACATAACGTCTACAGTTATCGATAACAAGATCGATTCATACAGGTTCTTACTCAACCAAAAAAAGACGGAGCTACAGAACTATCAAGCCACAGGAGTAGACCCCGCCTATATTCAACTCTACGAGAACTTTGTAGCCCTCAGCGAAGAACAAGCCGAACAGGGCCTCGTAGACAACGCTATGGATTTACTGAACAACCTTGAGGTGGACACCACGCCAGTAGAAACTGGTCCAAGCTGGATGGAACGATACTTCCTACCCGCAGTAGGCGGACTAGCATTAATCGCCATACTAGGCGTATTCCTATTCATACGCACTAACAGCAAGTTAGGGTTCGTAAAGATGGTCGTAGAAGACCAGATAAGAGAGATGGAGGCACTACAGAGCCGTGCCTCACGCATAGATCGAAACCTCGCACAGAGGCTAGACGAGATAAAAACACGATTGAAGGAGACTGAAAACGCATGAGCGACAGAGGATACAGCAGCATAATACACATGGTGGGACTCGGAGGAGCAGGCACCAACATCGTCGAACAATTCATGAAAGACGAGAAAACCCTAGACCTCCTCGGACAAGGATCAACACGCCTCAGCATGATGGCCATGGACATCGCCGACCCCGACATAAAGAGCCTAGACGAAACCTACAACAAGATACTAGACCAGATGAGAAGAAAAGGCGTCCCACAAGACCGTCTGAATCTAATCGCTCGGAGCGTCAAGTTCCCAAGCGCTGAAGCAATGTTTGACTTCGTCCAGAACAAGTTCGAGGAACACCTACGCAACGAGGGGATACAGATTGAGGAATACAACCCATGGCTACCAAGCACAGTCGCCATCCCCCCGCTAGCAGGCGGAGCAGGCAGACGCAGAAGCCTAGCCAAGGCAATCTACAACCTCAACTACTACCAACTGGGTATCATCAAGTCCTTCACAAACATGTTCAAGGACAACGCCCTGAGCAGTATCAGCAGCCCAATAATACTCCTAGTATTCGGCCTCGGAGGCGGAACAGGCAGCGGAATGGCACTAGACTTCGCACGCCACCTACGGCAAGCAGTAGGCTCAGGCGTACCCATTATGGCGCTTTGTGTTCTCCCCTGTCCCGGAGACGACCCACCAGCCAAAGGATACTCAGCTTTCAATGGAATAAACGAACTAAGTCTACTCTTGAACCGTGAGAAAAACGCTTTACTCACTCATGGAGTGGGCGAGGTCTACAGGAACCCCTTCAACAGCGTCATGTTCCTACCCCTGATGCCAGCTTACAGCAAGACAGGCAACATCATGTCTGCGCGAGACGAGATCGACAAGATGATCGTCGAGATGATCTATGTCCTCATGGACTTTGACATGGCGGACCTCATGAGCGGAATAGGCACAGAAGTCGGACTCACAGATGACAGCGTCCACACCCTCAGCATGGTCAAAGTCAACTATCCGGTAGATGCATACGTCGAGGCATTCAAGTCAAACCTCGAAAAAATGCAGCAACTCGCCGAGATAAGAAAAGAAAAACTTGAGGTACTCCAGAAACTCCAGAGCGTACTTGATCTCAAGAAGGAAGAAGTCGGAGAGATATACAAGGACTACCTCATCAAGACCAACGCCTACAACGCAGAAGATTTCGAGGACAAAGTAAACCAGATTATCCACGGAAGCCCACGATTCGACGAGGACCTAAACCTCTACGTACGAGGCATCGAGGACCAGATCAACAAATGGATCGATGAAGCAATCCAATTCGTAAACACCATCAAGCTAGTCGCGGATGAAGGCACCATCGAGGACAGCGTAGCCAAACTCATCCTATACGATGAGGAAGCCTCCCCAATGGACAGCCTTGAAGGCATGATACGAAACATCAGCCGAACACATCCAGAATACAAGGCACAAAAGGCAGCCATATTCGAGCGCCTAGAACAACTGGTACCAAGCAGTCAGAGTCTGACGCTACGTCAGAAGAAGCTCATTGATGATTTCATGAACCTCGCAAGCATCACAGAGCAAGGCTTGGATATACTCACACTATACAACGAGAACAGGCACCTAATTGACGCCATCAGCCGCCGTTACGAGATACTCCCCGAAGAAGACAAGCTAAACGTCAACTTCAAAGACATGAAAGCTGAACTCACCACCATCTACCATCTCCTGCAGCTCATGATCAAGCCCAGCAGCGACGAGATCAAGATGATAGACGAGCACCTCACATACCTACAGGCACTGATAGTAAAGTTCAGGTCCAGACGTGAGGAGCTGGAAAACGAACTCATACGGGTTGAGGAAAAGAAGAAACGAATGGAGTTCGACCGTGATAAATACGAGAAAGACTCCAAAGGCTTCAGCCTATTCGGCAAGAAAAAATACAACCGAGAAAAACTCAAGGAAATCGAACGCGAACTAGGCAGCGTCAGAGAAGACGAGATACACCTCAACAGTGAACTAGGCTCAGCAGATACCCTTATCGATTTCTATCAAGAGCTAGCAAAGAAACTGGAAGTCACAAGCGACTACCGTAAACAGCTACAAACCGTGCTTGAGCTATCACAGGATTACCAGACAAAGCTCAGCGGCATCATCCAGAGCAACCGCTACTATGAGCGAACCACTGAGCTAACAGGCGCCGAGCAAGGCAAGATAATCTACAAGATTCTAGCCGAGCAGGAAGACATGCTCAACAGGGAAGGCATCCTTGAAGAGATACTCGACGTAGACCACTTCAAGGATTATATGCGGAGTATCGTCAGGATCTACAGAACCCCAAACATCATGGGAATGAAGAGCAGCTACCGCAGCGACTACCTCTGGGTAACAGTCCAGACACCACAGGGGCTCTGGGACGAGGACCTCACACAGGAACTCTATACCGCCCTAGCAGGCTACGTCACAGGAGACGTATCAAAGACCATCACTGTTAGGATAGTTGAGTGCCGAGACCCATGGGTCATCAGAGTAGTTGTAATCGCTGGGCGTGGTCAGATCGAGGACCTTGCACCATATGATGAGATGGAGCGTCTCAACAGGAAGGCAAGCGACTTTGAGAAGAGCCTGAGCAGGAGCTTCCTTGTAGAGCACAAGGGTACGACTGAAGAGTTGCTTGAGAAGCTTAAGGAGAAGCTAAAATCCGTTTAGCATTTGCTCTTTGATGTTATCCCATTCATCTTTGTCAACGAGGTTTTGTTCGACATTCATCTTGCTGAACCGTTCGATACGCTGATAGACCTCGTTAAACTTTTTCTTGGTATCATATCCACCGACCAATATGATAACATCAACACGATCCCCATACTCATCAACAAACAAAGGCTCACAAATCTGAGGAATATCCACACCTATACTCTCCTGAAGCCACTGGGTTACCTCAAACTCAAGCTGCCCCTTCTGGAACTCCTCCTGATAACTCAAGGGAGCCCGCACCAAGACATACACCATCTTCGCTGAGGTGAGTTCAAGATACATCAACGGCTGCTCTAGGGTGATCTCCAGTATGTTCCTGAAGCTACCGTAGATGTCGAGGCTGCAACCTGTGGCTAGTAGTGGTGAGTAGAGGTTTACAGCGTAGCTTCTTGAGAGTCTGTCTAGCTCTCTGATGATGTTTTCTTTTTCTAGGAGCATGTCGATGAAGTAATCAATTATGGCGGCGTTCTGAAGCACGTCACCTTTTCTATGTACTCCGTTGTAGTCTTCCATCAGTCCCTGATCAATCAAGATCAAAGGCGTAGAGTTGTCGATTAGAATCCTCCCAACAGCGGAGAAGGCGTTATACAGGGCGTCGCTACTGTGGTTCATCGAGGGGAATAAGGCTACTCCGATTGTGCTTTTCTCTTTCTTGGCTAGGAACCGGTGTATTTCGGGTAGTATTCCTGAGCATGCGCCTTCGCTGATGTTTGAGAGGCTGAGAACCTGTTTATGGTACCCGTAGATGAGGTGTTCGAGTTCCGAATCGACATCACTTTTATCATAATACTCCTGCATATCGAACCAGTAGTGGGGCTCGTAGAGGGTATCCGCCATCAGGCTGTATTTAGGGTCGATGTGAATTGTTTTATGCTGTAAGTCTTTCTTATGGATCACACGAAGAAGCGTATAATAGTCCTCTTCGCTGAGCTTAGGTGAATCCATGAGGGTCTCAAGCGTATACTGTCCTACGGTAACCACAGCCTTATCAGGGAGAACAGGCGATAATGCCTCTATCTGTTTCCTGAGGCTAGCAAGTAGGTTGATATCAGTGTTCGAGGTCAATGGAGGATCAAGCACCTAGCACCAATAGGATGGATAGATGGATATGAGTTTCGCGCTATTTATGGACGGGGACATGGGTGAACAGACCGGAAAACTGGTCACATTCATCATAAACATGGTCTCAATGTCCCTCGGATTCATACTCATACCCCTCTTACCAATGCCGTTACCATATATCGTGGCTTTCCTTGTCGCATACGCGACCTACAAGGACAAACCATACGGAATGATGACAGGCAGTCTACTGATTAGCCTCGGTTTGATTTACCATCTTTCTCGTATCGGGTTCTTCCAGATATTCCAGAGCCCAATCATGAAGATATTCATTTTATCCATTATTATCGCACCTTTCGCAATATGTCCAGCTATTATCTCGAATAACTTGCACATCATCGCCATTGATATGGGGATAATTGCTGTAGCTTTGCTCTTCTTTGAACAGTCATTCTATCTAGCGATCCCCTTAATCCTAGTTTTTGCTACCATTTACCGGGGTAGAGGAATCGCATTCACATTCATCTACTATGCATTCATTTCGATTCCTCTTCAGACAATTCAGTACCTAAAAACCTTTGAAATGGGAGTTTTTCCTCCCCTTTATACTCCTCTCACTTTGATCTATCACGAGATTCAGAGTAGTTTAAGTTACATCAATTTAGATGAACTCACAAAAGTCTTTAACAGCATTAGCGAGATTTTTCTATCCCGTGGATTCGAACGATATGTTACAGAGATACCCGATTATATCGTTGAGGACTTTAGCACTTACCTCGTAACAGATTATATCGAATATATTCGTTCGATTGTGTTACCGCCTTCCTTTGCTCCAAGCTATGTGATTGATAGTTTCATGCAGTTCGTCGCCACATACATACCTACATACGAGAACTCAGCTGTCCAGACCTATGTAAACTCAACACTGCCCGGGTTTATGACTCAGAACCTCGATCCAAGTGTTTGGGCTGCTCTTCCCTCCGTAGGTTCAGGTGTGCTTAAATTACAGGTGGAGGAGTTGTTTCCGCTTTATGTGAATCAGGTCTTTCAAGCATATTTCCGTGAAGCTACCGGTCAGTTGTTGAACTCGGTGCCTGGTATAGTCTTCTTCTTGGTGATTATGATGGGGTTCATCTCGGCGATCACTTTGCTGAATATGAATATGCCTGACCCTGTGAAGGAGTCTGTAATACCCGGTAAGTATGTCGATGTAGTGATCTATCTCTTACCCATCTTTGTCGCAGCTGTTACTAACCTCATATTCTTTGTAGCGATTGACAAACTGCGGCAACCACTAGCATTCCAAGCCACCGTAAATCAAGCCATCATCATAAACAGCACCATCTTTACTGTGCTTTTCTCGGCTCCTGTTAGCTTTAGTAAGTATCTCTTTGATCTTAGGGAGGTTAAGACTGTTAGAACCGTCTCCTTGCTGGAGGAATGTGATTATCAACAGAAAAAGTTGGAACGTTTGATTTATTTGGTGAATCGGATGCGGTCACCTGTGCCTGATAACTTCATTGACCTCAAGACAAGGATGCTCATTGCCTTAGACGAGGTAAAAGAGATAAAATCAAGCACTGAAAGCTCAAAGGAACTTAAAGAGATAGATGAAAACATCAGACGCATCTACAATGGGTTAAAGGAAAGCGTGGAGAGCTTCGAGACACAGCTTGACGTAGCCCTCAGAGACTATTATATCAAAACAAAGTTTGAGTATCTTGAAGCCGCCGGAGAGATACTTGATCTTGGACTCGGCGTAGATGCACCCATTCTACCCGAGCTTGATTTTGACGCCCCACTTGAGGAGAAACTGGACCATATTGATGGTGTTATTGAGGCTGGACGCGTACTTGTAGAGGCACTAATCGACACTAGTGACAAGATCTACGAGATCATCAGCAGCCTCTTCGAACCAAACCTCCCCAAGGATAGTGCCACTTTAATGATCAGCAGGGAAAAACTGGAAGAAGACGAGCCATGGGTAATCATTGACGCGATATTGATTAGCTTGAAGAACTGGGAGAAACAGTACAGCGCTGACATTGTCAACGCTACACGCCCAATCAATGATAGCGTTGAGACTGTCGTACAACTCAGCAAAAGACGAGGCAGTCTAAGTAGCCTCCTCGGGGAAAAATATGAGGAGATCAGAGCACTCTCCGAGCATGTAGAGGCACGTAACTTTAGCGCAGATAACGAGAACCTCAGAGTATTGAAGGTTATTCTCATCAGGGACACGATCCTGAACACTGTTGACGTGGTGGGTAAAATTATTGGAATCCTATATTATCATATCAAGGACCTTGAGTTCAACATCAACCTGTTATTACCGCGTGAGGATTTTGAGTGGAACAGGAACCTTACCCTCACGGAGCGTATGAGTCAGAGCTTGGATGTCATCAACAACTATGAGCAGTACCGGATTGATGAACTCATCAGCCACCTTTACAGGGTACTCAGCTATATCGATGAAGCTGTAGATACCATCGAGTATTATAATGAGCGCAAGGAGATGCTTCTCAACTACCCGGTGTTTGAGAAAAAGATCACCCGAATACTTGATGAGAAGGATGAAGTGAAGCTTGATGAACTAGGGGTCTCTGAGAAGTATGGACGCGAGTACCTGAAGATGTACATCAGAACCACGTATAGTCCACTGCGGCTTGAGGAGACCGCGGACAGCATAAGGAGGAGCATCTAGTGGCACCCATCAAGGGGCGCTTAGGAGATAGGAAAAACGCTACTATGGAGCTAGATGGTCGAGAGATCAAGCTTGTTGTTAAGGGCGGGTTTTTTGGCGGAAAATCAAGTAACCGTGTAATCAAGCTCGATGATGCAACCTCAATCAAACACGGAACCGGTGAGAAACCCTTTCCCGATGCCATGATGATCAAGATCCAGTACCCTGAAGAAGAGTTATCCTTTTTTAGCATCAATAAAGCGCCTCTTGAGGCTTTGGCTGTCGAGATGGAGGCTTTTATTGAGAAACGTGACAAGCTTCTTGTCGAGATGGAGAAAGAGTTTGTGAGAGACCGTGAGGCTCATGTTGCCCTGCTTTATCTTAACCTTGAGTTTGTTGAGGCTCTTATGGAGCTAGTTACTCGGATTAATGGCTCCGTTGATTGGGGTGCAGTTGATACAATGTATCATCAGGTGGAGCGAGTTAATCTAGATAGAGATAATCTAACAGTCACCCGTCCTTCACATCTTAGTCTTGAGCGCTTGAGTATTGGTATCGATACGCGAAACGTTGACATAATCAAATCCGAGGTTTATGACCTATTATTTGTGTTACGTGAAAGCTGCGCCGAGAAAGCCAGACATGTTGAGCCTTGGTTCAATAACGTGTTTCATAGGTTGTTCCTCGACTCATTGTTTTCTTTCTGGGGTAGGCATCTTGAGTCTTTAACAGGGGCGTTCAGCGGTGAGTCTGTTGAGAACTCTGAGATAAGGCTTCAAGAACTAGGCAAACTAGTTCACAAAGAGATAGGAGAAGACGATAAACAACTCACAACCAGTCAAGAGTATAGCGAGAACCATAGGATTCTCTTTGAATGGGTTGAGGCACTTCAAAACGTTGAGTTTGAACCAAGTGAAGAACTGGAGAAGCGTTTAGCTTCCTGATGCCCACTTGATCATGTTATTCCAGAGTATACCATAGCCATCCCATTCAGCGAACTCTACCGGGCACCAGTGGGGTCCTATGTCAGTTGTGTATGCCACTGTTCTGCCTTTACCATATTCTCCGATGACTAGGAACGCGTCATCGTCTACTTTAGCTAGTGTTTCTGCTTCTGTTTTTGCTTCTACGTACTGGTATCCAAGGATGTGGGGCCATACATCAGGCAATCCTTCTGTTATCTGGTGTTGCGTGGTTTTCTTTGGTTGTACTCCTTCTGGGCGTTCGCATCTATCATCAGATGACAGCATTTTAATTGGTAGTACTTCTGCGATTGGTGTGCGTTGGTACATGGCTGCTCCATTGATGCCTTGGAAGCTCATGTATCCGCCTGCCATGATGAGTCCGCCGCCGTCTGCGACGTATTTTTGGATGGTTTTGAGGCGGTTTGGTGTTCTTTCTCCGTGGAGCCATGTCTTAGGGTGGAGTAGGAATGTGTCTGCGCCTACGTCACTGAGGATGATACAGTCATAGTCTAGTTCCTCAGGGTTGAATGGGAAATCGTTTGCCGCTACGTGTGCTGGCATGTGGACTAGTTCGATGCCGTGTTTTTCCATAGCTTTTTTGAACCATTCTAGCCCTGTCTCGTAGACTCCTGTAACGAAGCTGTTGAATCCCTTGTAGTGGGTGGTGATGGCGGTCCAGCTCTCACCCACGAGTAATACCTTAGTCATAGGGTAGTATGGGGGTGTTTTTGTTAATGGATTCTTCGATTAACCCTCTGTGATGTGGAGGATTCCCCATACTTCAAGGTCTGGTAGTGTCACTGTTAATGTGTCTCCTTCTAGTTGGTGTTCTATTGTTTGCAGTGTGGTTTCTGGTGTTATGTATGTGACTGTTAGGATGGTATCTGTCATTTCGGTTGGTATCTTTATGTTTAGGGTCTTGTCTTGTACGGGTTTTACGGTGTCCTGCATCCAGTCGTATCTGTTGTTTACTATGTGGATCACTATTTCTGAGGCGGTGCTGTACATGGTCTTGCTTATGGTTCCCTCTGTCATCCCAGTGATGGTTGATGTTATGCCTGTTTGTTCGACCATTCCTATGAAATCTAATAGTATTGGATGGTCTGGGGTGTCGATGTATTGACTTCCTTTAACTTGGTCTATTGTGATGAGGTTACCTGTTCCAATGGTAGCATCCCTTTCTCTTAGGTAATTGAGTAAGCTGTTGGTGGCTGGGTCTGCTCCTCTCTGGTTCTGAATCGTGTTTATGTTGGATGTAGTTGTGAATACTAGTAGGGTTCCTCCTTGGTTTACATAGTCTAGCATTATCTGGGCGTGTGTGGGTGTTACATCTGTTAGCTCAGGTATGATCACTAGGTCGTAGTCAGTGATTTGATCTAGACTCAAGGGGTATTCGGGTGCAGGGTACTTGTTGACTTCTCCCAAGAGGTCATATTCTTCGGCTCCAAAGACTACATCGTACTGGTATCCTGCATCTGCTAGTAGGCTACATGTACCGTAATATGCCTTTGACTGGTAAGAGTCTAGGTTTTCCCATAGGTGCAGAACGCAGACGTTGTTTGTGTTTGTGTCTATATTGAATAGCTCTGGGTAGGTTGTTGGCATCCTGTAGTATGGCTCTAACGCGTCTAGGTCTACCTGTAATCCGTGTCCTCCTTCTTCTAGGTACATACAGCCGCCTGAGGCTGTGACCTCTGCTATCATGAGCTTGTACAGGGTTCTGGTTTCTTCCTTGCTTTTTTCAAGTATCATTGATCGTGTCTCCATTGATGTTAGTACACTGGGTCTTAGTCCAAGTCCTAATGCTAGTTTGACTGGGGCTGTGGCTCTTGTCTGTGGGTAGAAGCCTTCAAACTTGTTGAATGTGCATTCCATGTCTAGGAAGTCCACTAGGTCTGCTATTATGAGGGATTCTGGGCTGGATAGGTCGTTGACGTTGATGGTGAAGGGCATCTCTTTGCCTTGTTCTTCGGCGTAGTGTTTAGCCTTGGTTATGATGTATTCTGCTGCTTCCCGGTTCTTGATTCTGAGGAATCGTTGGTAGTGTTCGTAGAGGGGTATGCTCTGCTGTATATCCCAGTTCCTCCAGTCGTCATAGGTTAGCTCTGTCCAAGCCGCTGGGAGGGCGTTTCTTACTTCCTTCGCATAATCTAGATCATCCCATGATGAGAGCCCAAACTGGTTCTTGTATGTGTTTTTCTCGTTCTCTGTGAGTGCTTCATCCAAGTACTGTTTGAACTGTGTCATGGTGTATTCGCTAAAATCTGGTTCTAGCACTGCGCTGTAGCAGAGTTCATCCACCAGATACCCGTCTACTCCTGCGTCGATGTTGAGTTTGATGCCTTCGAGTAGGTATTCCTGCCAGTCTGGGTGGATCAATGTGTGAACATACCAGACTGATTCTTCTCCAATGGTGCCTGATAGTCCATAGTTGCTTGCCCACTTGTTGCCATAGGGGTCAAGGCATACTGATGCGTCATGTTCTGGTGGGTCAGGGCCCATCTTCCATGTGGTGATCATGCTGTCGCAGCCTACAACGTAGATGCCTTTTTCGTGCATGAGTTCGATGTATTCAGGCCATTCGTCGTTGTTGATGGGTTTCCACATATAATCGAACCAGCTCATCACCGAGACATCCATCTGGTCTATTATCTCTAGGTAGTGTTCCTTGGTGTATTCACTTGTTGGGTAGGGTGCTCCTGTGACCATTACTGTGGCTAGGTTTGAGAACATTGGTGTTTGGCGTTCTTTCCACCATTCTGGTTCTGGTGTCCAAGCGGTTTCCTCTTCTTCAGGCTCAGTTTCTTCCTCCTCTTCTTCCTCTATAGGGGCATCGGGGTCGCTTTCTTCCACAAGCTCTACTGTGCCGCCTTCGAGTTCGGATAAGCCTTCATCCTCAGTTGGCGTCTCTTCGCCTGTTGTTGAGGGCGTTTCTGTTTCTCCAGAGTCAGGCTGAGATGGCGCTCTTTCTAGGGTGCCCATTTTCATGAATGCGATTCCGCCTATGGCGATTGCTATGATTATCACTATGATGATGTTGCGCATTGAGGAAGCCATAATTATCAATTGAGTCTAGCGGATAAACCGTAATGAGTTTTACCCTCATTTACCGGTGAACCTGTTCTGATAGATGTTTTAAACCCGGGGTATTGTTTGATAGTTGATAGTTTTTGGTCGTAAAGATTGGTTTACTTGGATGCGGGGATATCGCATGGTATCATATGAGACAGATACAGGCGCATGATGACGCTGTGTTGTCTGCTGTTTATAATCGTGGTAGGGAACGGCTTGAAAAGTTGGGGGCTGCCGCTGGGTTGACTGATGATAGTTTGTTTACTGATGTTGACCGGATGTTTGCTGAGGCAGAATTGGATGCTGTGGTGAATTGTCTTCCTAACCGTCTTCATAGTACTGTATCGGTGGCTGCGTTTAACGCTGGTTTGCATGTTCTCTGTGAGAAACCCATGGCAACGAGCCTATCAGAAGCAAAAGCAATGGTTGATGCAGCCCGTAAGAATAAACGTAAACTGCTAATCGGATTAACAAAGCGCTTCCAAGGGGATTCCATAGCTGCAAAACAGCTTGTAATGAATGGGACTCTTGGTGATGTCTATTACAGCAAGGCTGGTTGGATGAGGCGTAACGGTATCCCGGGGTGGGGTAGCTGGTTTACACGTCGCGAGCTTGCTGGCGCTGGACCTATCTATGATATTGGTGTGCATGCGTTGGATTTGACTTGTTGGCTTGGCGGTAACTTCGATGTTGATCAAGTGCTGGCATCTAGTTATGCCGAGTTTGGTCCTGAGAAACGTGGTTATGGTGACTGGGGTACAGTCAATGAGTCCGGTTATTATGATGTTGAGGACCTCGCCTCTGCTTTTATCAAGATGAAGGACGGCTCCACTGTGGCCTTTGAGGTTAGCTGGGCAGCAAATGTGCCTAGCTCTGAGTTCAGCGTCATGGTTCTCGGTGACAAGGCAGGACTTGATATGAGTAAGTTGATGATTCACAGCACTAATGGGTCCGAGGTGAATGCACCACTTGAGTACAAGGAGACGGATTCCTACTGGGAGGAGATGAGTCACTTTATCGACTGCATCGTGAATGACCGTGAGCCTGTTACCAAGCCTGATGAGATGCTTGGGCTTCAGCGGATGCTTGACATGATACTATTGAGCGCAAGGGAGAACCGGGTGGTAAAAGCGTCCGAGGTCTAAGAGTAAAGCATATCACAAGGGCTGTGGTTCATTGGGTTGGTGAGCTGGGGGGCGGCTGTCGGTCGAAAGGCTGAGGAAACTCCATCCACCGAGTAGGGCTGCGACGCTGTGAGGCGTAAGGGGAGACCCTTGGCAATGGACAGAAACGATACCTCCCGTGGCATGCGATGATTCATTGGATGATGAGGTCGCTACGGGCAAGGGTGAGACGACTAACCCGCAGGGTGCAAGGGCGAATAGGCGCCGATACCCTCCTACAGGGGGCGCGGGTAGCCCGCATAGCTGAATGCCGCCGAAGAACAGGAGATGGGTTACACCCAGCACACCTTTACCTCTAATCGTCTTCTCAATATGCTTGATGGGTTTTGTTGGGACTTATAATTTATAGTAAATTAAAATTAGTTAATATAGTATGAGTTTACATTGGTATTCATGAATGTTAAAACAATCTTAGCCTATACTTTAGCTATTCTTCTACTAGGAGGTTTTCCCATGGCTTTCGCTCAATCTATCACTGTAACCGATTATACCAGTACCTTCGAGGAGTGGGATGACTCCGACTGGTACGATGGAGTTATAGAAAACATGGGTGAGACCACTGTGGTTTTTCCAGATGTTACCATCTCATACTATGATGAGGAACATACTCTTATCCATTCCAAGACAACATCCGCTGAGCTTTCCTATCTTGGACCCGGTGAAAAAACCCCATTCACCATCATAGTTGACCATATGAACTTTACCTCCTTGGAGTTCAGCGTTGAATCCTCAAGTATGAACTCGTTGCCTTACAGGGATTTTTCGATTACTGAGGTATCTCGTGGAACTGATATATGGGGTTTAAACACAGTTGCATATGATGTGAAGAATACGGGAGAAATTGATTTGGATCAGATTACCCTGTATGGTATCCATTTCGATGCAAATGGCGACTTTTTAGATTACTCAATGAGTTACCTTATTGAAGAGTTAGCTTCTGGGGAGACAGTCTCCATAGAACTTGATACGATTCCTTTAGAGACCGCAGATTCCTATCTCATTATTGATGTTTTAGAAACGCAGTCAGAGACTTTGACTGGCAGCGATACCACGACATCTAGCCCTACATCAAACACAGACGCTGAACCAGATTCCGGTGGAGGAATTCCCGGATTCCCCGTTTATGGTCTACTTATGGGGATACTTTTGGTAACCATTCTACTCCAAAGGAAGCCCACATTATAGTAGATGGGTTACATCCAGCTCACCATTTTGCTATGAGTTTTATATTATGAGTCGTTTTTTGGTATTGATGAGCCTAGAGTCCTCTTATAGAGATCTTATTCCGTTGTTTGATGTCTTTAATGAGGCTATGCTGATTTATGATAGTGAGCAGATTCACTGGGTCAACGATGCACTGGTCGTATTACTGGAATACAATTCAATGGAAGAAATAATCGGAAAAAACATAATCTCTTTTCTACACCCAGAATCTCAGCAAGAGGGAACCCATCAGCTTAAACGCCTATATCAGGGCGTGAAACGAACTGGCGGCATCTATACTGCATTAAAAAAGAATAGGACTCCGGTTTCTGTTGTCTCACGTGGCACTCAGCTTCCCGGTACAGATGAAACGTTACTTATCTCGATTGTAAGACCCGTTGAAGAGGATCCAGTTGAGGAAGGGCGTATCTGGTCGGATTTCAAATTCAAACACGAGGTATCAACCTCGATCACTGTCATCAAGGGCTACACTGAGTTGATACAGAAAAGAGTAGAATCTCACGAGGGATCTGAACTAGGTAAATGGTTTAAAACCATTTTCGAGAACATTGAAAGGATAGAAAAGATTCTCCTTGAACTTACGTAGTTTAGGAACTATGTCTTTTGAAACGAGATGTTATCCTTTGATTCGTTTGAGGTCAACCTCTGCTGCGATGTAACCGAAGCCGCTCCAAGCATTCGTGGAAACCACTCGTTCTAGGATTTCAACATACTTATTGTAGTCTCCTCTGAACTTGTACTCGTTGGCGACGCCATACCCTGTTGTTACGAGGCTTAACTGGTCTTCCTTGTCTCCTATGATGTCCTCTGGTTCCAGTTCTCCTTTGAACATCTTGAGACACTCATAGTATCCAGCGCTTACTGGGCAGTTCATATCCGGCTTGATATGTCCCAGCACTTCCTCTGCTTCGTCATCGTAGCCGAGTCTCTTGAGGATGAGATAGTTCCAGTAACAGGACATGATGATATGGTCATCATTCACCGCTACATCAAGCAAGTCATCAAACGCTTTCCTTGCGTTCAGTAGATCTCCCTTGAGCATGTAGGCGAGTCCAAGATGATAGTAAGTGTTGGTGTAGAAGGTATACTCGGTTGTCTCCTCTGCACCAGCTAAGCCACTGGGCTCCATGAAGTCGGGTTTCTCCCACATCAAGTCAACAGCTTTCTCAGAGTCGGCTATGCTGTAATCGAACATTCTGAGGCTCAGGTATCTGTGGGCTCTGTGTCTGAGAAACTCCGGATCATCCGGGTAGAGCTTCAATGCCTCTGTGTAGATGTGTATCGCGTCTCTGTATTTCCCCATGTAGGCATGTTGCCTGCCTAGCCAGAGGAGTTTTTCTCTGTCCTCTGGTTCTCTTTCCCATTCCTCATAGGCTTTGTTAAACTTGACGAGTTGCTTGTTTTCTGGGTCTGGGTAGCTAACAGGATTGTATAGTGGTTCTCCGAATAGGCTGAATCCCTCTGGGGTCTCGATCTTCATAACTCAAGCATCTATAGGACGGTATAAGAAAGCTCTCATAGCCCCTTGAGCCGCGGTACAGCCACATACATCACTGCTGCGATTATCACCATTATACCACCGAAGACACTCTGGGCGAAAACCGCTCCATATGCTTCAGCCAAAGTGCCCAATGTAAAGCTGCCAACGACACCGAACCCTATGCTGAGCTGCCATATGCCCATAGCCCTACCTCGTTGCTCTTCATCAACGTTCAACTGTAATAGTATCTGTGACATGGCGTCATGACCTGCTGCAGAGACCCCTACTACTCCAATGAATATCAACGCAAGGGCATACACTGGAGTGTTTGCGTAGAGGACTAATCCTACTCCGAACATGAGGAACATCCCGATGAGGAGTTTTCCCTTGTGTTTGAAGTCTCCAAGGCTGGCTAGGGCTAGACCAGCTAACAAGCCTCCTCCTGATCTGAATGCGTTTATCATTCCGTTTCCAACTGCGCCTACCTTTAGTATATCTCGGGCGAAAACCGGTACAAGTACTGGGAATGAGAACCCGAACATTTCGCATGTTGCTGCCATCACCATTAAGGCGAGTATGATCCTGTTTTTCAGGACTAGTTGGATTCCTTCCTTTAGGTTTCTCCATATTGATAGCTGCTGGGCGGCTCTCTTGGTTTCAATGTCTTTGATTAATCCTACTAGGAGGATTGCGAAGATGAATAACCCTGAGAGTGCATAGAATGGGTATTCTTTTCCAAAGAACTCGATTATCAGTCCTGCCATGGCTCCTCCGAATATGCCTATTCCTCTCATTCCTACTGCGTTGAGGGATATGCCGTTCATCGCGTTTTCTCTTCCCACAATATCCACGATGAATGATTGACGGGATGGGTTCTCGAAGGTTCTTATGATTCCCCTTATGAAAATCAACGCTAATGCATGGTATAACTGGATTAACCCTGTTGTGATAAGGAACCCGAAGAGAAGACCACAGATCGCGTATAGAATATAGCATAATATCAGCAATCTCCTGCGGGCCATCTTATCCGCTGTCGCTCCACCTACCATCCCGAATAATAGGTTCGGGGAGGAACGTACCGCCCAGAACAACCCTAAGGAGAGCGGTGAGTCTGTTAATTCGAGAACAAGCCACCCAGATGAGACATCCATGAACATGTCTCCGAGAGATGCTGTTATGGTGGTTAGAAATAGCAGCGAGAAGCTCTTGTTTTTGAAGGGCGTGTACATTTGCCTCAAACCTTCAATCCGCTTCTCTTCTGTCAATAATTCTCACCTAGAATAGAACCTGATACAGTGTTGGGTGATTAAAAATACAACGATTCGTTTTGACTGATCTTTAATACATCTAACATTATTATCCCTTAATTTCGAGTCGAGACATATGAAAGACAGGCATTTACTGGTTGACGTGGCGCTTGACAGACTCCATGCAGACAAGGTTGTTGTAAACGGGGAGTTCCTTGACGTAGCCACTGGACGTATCAGAAAAGACGTGAACATAGCCATCAAGGGAGCACGCATCGCTAAGATAGGCAACGTTGATGACACCATTGGACCAGAAACAAAGGTAATTGATGCAACTGGAATGACGGTTACACCAGGACTCGTTGACAGTCACTACCACATCGAGTCATCAAGACTGAGTCCAAGAAGACACGCCCAGCTAACCCTCCCCTATGGCACTACATCCCTGTTTGAGGGCAGCCACGAGTTAGCTAACTGTCTTGGTCTCGACGGAATCAAGTACTTCCTTGATGAGGCAAAAGACCTTCCACAGAGAATCTATATAGCATTGAGTTCTGCCACTCCCCCTACACCCTTTGAGCGTACAGGCGGATACATTGGTGGAGTGGAGGCTCGTGAGGCGCTCCAGTGGGAAAACGTGGCTGGCATCGGTGAGATCATGGATTACACGAACCTGTTTGGTCACGAGGAACGATTATGGGAGGTTATGAAGGCTGGTTTGGAGGCAGGAAAGCTTCTTGAAGGACACGGTACCCCGTTGCCGCCTGAGGCTGATGCCTTCATGGCGACTGGTATCACCTCCACTCACTTCAGCGGTGATCCTGAGAGGGCTTTGGAGCTTCTTGCGCGTGGCTGTTTCCTTGAGGTTAAGGGTAGGGATAGTCAGGATGCTATCCGTGGACTTGTTGACGCTGGTATCGATTGGCAGATGGTGGGTATCTGTGTTGATGACCGTCCAGCTGAGCTTACCCGTAAGATTGGTTTGCTTGATTATGAGATGCGTAAGGTGATGGAGGCTGGTTTAGACCCTATTACGACTTATCAGTTGGCTACTATCAATAATGCGCGTCACTGGCATCTTGAGCATGATATCGGTTTGGTGGCTCCGGGCAGATACGCTGACATGCTCTTCATCTCTGATCTTGAGAAGATCAAGATCGATAAGGTCTTCACAGGCGGAGAGATGGTCGCTGAAAAGGGTAAGCTTACCGTTGATATCAGCATTCCACCGGCACCAGCCTATGTGCGACACAGCATCAAGATACCTAAACCATTGATCGCTGAAGACTTCAGAGTCAAGTCACCATACAATAGAGATACTGTTAATGCTGCTGTCTTGCCTGCTCGATACTTCAGCGATGACCTAGCGCCAATCACGACAACGCTACCTGTGAAAGATGGTATTGTTCAACGTGATCTGAGCCGGGACATCAACAAGATCGCTATTGTCAATAGACATGGCAAGGGATTGGGTGTCTCATTCTGGAAGGTTGGTTACCAGAGAGGCGCAGTTGCAACTAGTGTTCTTCATGACAGTCATAATATCTCGGTTATTGGCGCGAATGACGCTGATATGGCGGCTGCCGTGAACCGCGTCGCTGAGATCGAGGGCGGTATCGTAGTGGTTGATGATGGGAAGGTTATGGCTGAGATTTCATTGCCTATCGGTGGCATCATGACTGATCGCCCGCTGGATGAGGTGGTTGCTGCTTTGGACAAGATAAACATGGAAGCAGACAAACTGGAGCCCGGTGAGCTTGGAGACCACCCTGTGGACTCACAGACGTTTATCTTCCTCACTTGTTTCCCTTGGGGTATCGTCTTAACTGATCTTGGGTTATATAATGCCCGGACCGGTGAGAAGATTCCAGCAGTATGGTGATCCATACTCACATTTTGTGATTGCCATTGTTGAGTCTATATTATAAACAAAATAGCCTCAGATAGACTATGGACCCTGATGTTTCACCCCTAATATCCGAGCTAGAATCAACAATACCTAAACTAATGGATGAGAACAAGATCAACGGATACAGCGTAGCCATTGTGGGCTCTTCTGGGCGATTATGGTCCAAAGGTTACGGCTACGCGGATCACGCCTTGAACCCTGTCTCATCAAGCACCAGGTTCATGATTGGAAGCCTCAGCAAAGCCTACACAGCGACAGCGTTCCTCAGAGCAGTCCAAGCGGGGCTCGTTGGTCTTGATGACCGGCTTATTGATTATTATCCTGAGTTTAACTGGAAGACGAGATACGGTGAAGATCAGCGTGGAAAGGTTACTTTTCGTCACTTGTTGACTCATTGGGCTGGGCTTCAGCACAACGCTGATACTAGGTTACCAACAGGAGGCTACTGTGATTACCCTGAGTACATGGCTAGAGTCAAACATATGTGGCAAAAGTATCCTGTTGGCACCCGATTCTCCTACTCCAACATAGGATTTGACTTGGTTGCCGCTGCTCTCCAAGAGATAACGGGAATGAGCTTTGACGACTGGATGCGGGAACAAGTCTACAAGCCACTAGGGATGAAAACGAGTACGACAAGCTCGGTTAAGGCTCTCAAGGGCTCTGATGTGGCTTGGGGGCATTTCGGTGAGTCCGAGTTTAGCTATATGGACACGATTACTCCTCAGATAGCATCGGGGGCTCAGTACTGTAGCGTTGATGATATGTCGGGTTTCATCGCTATGCATCTGAACGGCGGCATAGTTGATGGTGAACAATATCTTGATCCCAGTCTTCTCGAGGAAGTCTACACCATCCCATACCGAGATATGTACCAGTTGATGGCTATTGGAATGGGTATTGGGGTCAGGCGTTTCAAATACCATGGAGAACTTTTCCTCAGCTTCTTTGGAGATGGACCGGGGTATCTCTCGCTTCATCAAATGTTCCCTCGTTTAGGCGTCGGTTGGGTGATGTCCTGTAACCAGTCGGTTGACTCTTTCCAGTTGCTTGGCTCTGTAGCCTCAAAAATTGAGGAGTATATGGTTGAGGCTAAGCTCGGTGAATTACCGCCTAACGTGAATGCTGGTGATCAGATTCCTCAACGTGACTCTGTAGTGGTTGATCCTATCCCTCTAGATCGGTTATCTGGGCGATACGTATCGAGGATGAGCAACATCAATGTACAGCATCAGGATGGAACTCTTGGATTCCAGTGGCAGGGAAAACCATGCAACCTGAAACCATACTCAGCCACAGAGTACACATCAGAGACAGTTCCACTAATCACCTTTGATTTAGACGAAACGGGAAGACCATTAACGGTCAAGGTTCTACCCGAGAACGGCTACACCACTGTGTTGGACTATGATGGCGGTCCATCAGACCCAGTTGGACCCGATAAACCAGAGTGGAGCCAGTACCTTGGCTACTATATGTATGATTACGGTGTTCTCTGCTGGTATTACTCGGTGCAGGTGGTTGATGGTTACCTGTTCCTCTTCACGGGACGAGACGGGTTCAGGTTACGAGAACACGAGCCAGATCTCTTCTTCACATCAGACAATCAGAGCGTAGAGTTCACCTCGAACGCTATGATTCTTCCAGACGGAGTCTACAGACGAGAGAATCCATCATTGGAGAAGCTCATGGAAGCTAAACCAGATGAAATCAGGCTTCACACCTCCAGTCTCAATAGTCTAGTCGGGATTCTTACACGTACTGGGCGTATTGAAGAGGCTGAAGAGATCAAGAATACCTTCAATCTTTAATCACAGCCTTTTATCTGACCCAGACTAACCATATTTGGTGTCTAGTCTGCGGATCAGAGAGTTCTTCGTACTTGGTTTGTTACTGTTGGTGTTTACTCCCGTTGTTAGTGGTGGTTATGTTCCATACCGTGAGGAGTATGGCATCTACAAGCTTGATATCGAGACCGGTGAAACGCAGCTAGTCTACTCAAGCCCACAGGAGATCACTAACATCGACCTGAGCCCAGATGGAACCAAGTTTGCGTTATGCATGTACCATGGAGACGGCTACGAGTACTCCGAGATATACACCATGAACATCGACAGCACAGGACTCACACGCCTCACTGATAACACAGGCTGGGACCTATACCCAAACTGGAGTCCAGATGGCTCCGAGTTCGTGTTTCTCTCATGGCGAGACTCATCCCTTGACATATACAAGATGAACTCAGATGGAAGTAACCAGAGACTTCTCTACGACTCAGGTGGACATGACGCTGACCTAGACTGGGTTGGCGACCACATCGTATTCACCCGTGACAGCCAGATATGGATGATGAACAGCGACGGCTCAGACGTACATCAGCTCACTGATCCCCCGAATGCAGGGGTTTGGGGTGACTCTGTGTTGCCTTTCGGTGACTATGATCCCCGTATCAGCCCTGATGGCTCGTTGGTTGTGTTTGAGCGACTGG
Organism: Candidatus Bathyarchaeota archaeon; assembly: GCA_026014515.1. Lineage (GTDB taxonomy): Archaea > Thermoproteota > Bathyarchaeia > TCS64 > TCS64 > RBG-16-57-9. Next base: position 59,639 of record JAOZIG010000286.1, read on the forward strand.
TTGATGATATGACAGAGCATGGGAACTATGAACTCTTCATAATCGGCATTGATGGTGAGGGCGAGCATAATATTACTGGTACTGGTTGGACTCAGGGAATCGCCCAGTGGAGCAGCACCGGCGAGGAACTGATCTACTTGGTTAGCGCTATGGGTGAGGAGGGAAGATACGATATTTTCAAGATTAATGTGGATGGCAGTGGAGTGACTGATCTTACCTCTGAGCATTATCCCCCGGGATTCATAGCACACCACCCGATTTACGCTGGCGACGACTCCAATGTATATTTCGTTGGACAGTGGTGGAACTGGGCGGTATTGGACTCAACTTTGACCTGTTCATTATCCAAGAGTACAGCGACTTTGGGCGATTTCATCATTATATCGTCTGAAGTCCAGCCAGAGATCCACGGTATCGAAGCAAAGATAACCATAACTGAGCCCGAGAGCTCCAAGACAATTGATACAGTCATCTTTGAGGATGGCACGTATCAACTCACCTATATTCCCGAGAAGGTGGGTGAATACAGTGTTCAAGTTGAATGGGAAGGCGACCTTGGGCACCATGGCTCAACAAGTGCTGCTGTTGGGTTTACTGTTGAGGAGAGACTTCCTTCTGATGAAGGGATTCCCGGATACCCAGTAACCGCTTTACTTCTGGGGTTAGCAATGTATCTAGTTTCACGTAGACACTCTTATCAGCGGAAAAAATAGACTATCTTCTAAGTTGTCTGAAGGTAAACCCAGAATACCCCCAGCGCTGGTACTATTCCTACTATCCCCGGCTA
>JAOZIG010000342.1 GCA_026014515.1 Candidatus Bathyarchaeota archaeon
GAAGCACCGAGGTGTTAGTGAGTGAAACACCACCTGTAGAAGATGGTGTGTAAAGCGACATCCAGTTATTCAGCGTACCGTCACTAACTGTACCACTAATACTTGAAGTTGTCTTACCCAGATTTGTGTCCCGGGTTGTTCTCGATGCAGAAAAGTGACCACATGGTGAAGAAAAATCTCCATTCATGAAGTAGTCATGAATGGAGATTTTTTTTTTTTTTTTTTTGGGGATACACGATCATTGATCGATGCGAACAAAAGTTCACGACTCGGACAACCGAGTCGAAACATCGATTGGCCGTAACCCCAATATTGTATACAGGGGCCTGTGCATCGTGCACACAGGGCCGTGGGAGCTATTCTCCCACCAGGCAGCTATTCTGCGATTGGTTTTAAACCGTGGCAAAGGAACCATGATTCCACACTGGTTGACATCCAATAAACCATAAAAATTGGAAATCCAGACCCGCACTGAGGTAATACTCAACCCGACCAGTAGTCACATCAGATACATTGGAGATAATGGTATTGGTCAAAACATCATTATTTTTCTCCAAATGCACTTGAGTAAAGTTGTCCCCTGCAGGAGCAATCGGCCAATCCGCATTGGTGATAGCAGGATTATTGGCCAATGAAATCTCATTGGGGAAAAACTTGTTGAAGTGGTACATAGGGAATGACACTGAGAGTGATGGAAGCACCGAGGTGTTAGTGAGTGAAACACCACCTGTAGAAGATGGTGTGTAAAGAATCATCCAGTTATTCAGTGTAGCGTCACTAGCTGTACTACTAAGACTTGCAGTTGTCTTACCCAGGTTTGTGTCCCGGGTCGTTCTCGATGCAGAAAAGTGACCACATGATGAAGAAAAATCTCCATTCATGACGTAGTCAATACTACCTCTGTGTCCTACAAAGTGGGGCCACAACCAGGACAGAGCAGTCCATTCAACGCAGTTACCAGCCACATTTCCTACTCCACCAACTTTCTGAATGACATGTAGACCATTGGAAACCCATCCAGGTGTGAGTGGTGTACGAGCGAGCGACATATTGGTGATCTCGTATTGAGTGGTGTTAGTCATGGACACCTTCATGTTCATCAGACGACTTCTGCGTTGGATAACAGACCGTAAGTCAGAAATCTTTTCTCCCATGTTGAGGAGATAGGCATCGTCTGGCGCTCTAACAGTAGCAATGTCTTCATGCCCGGACT
>JAOZIG010000441.1 GCA_026014515.1 Candidatus Bathyarchaeota archaeon
CCCAGAAAGACCTGCGCCATACTATCAAATCCATCTCCGCTGATCGTGATTTCAGTATTAACATCGTTGGGAGCAGTGTCTGGATCAACTGTTGAAATCGACATGGTAATCGTCTGTGTTGAGGTCCAATCAGGATCTTTTACTGCCAGGAAATTCCAAAGCGTTTGGGAAAGTCCGGTGGTGTTGAGGCGGTTGTAACCAAGATCTAGACCATGTTCGGAACAATCGTATTCTCCTGGGAGACATAATTCTTCCAGGTTTGTGAGGCTTTCAGGTATGTCACCGCCCAATTGGTTGTTTTCTAAATCAAGGGTATATAAGTAGGTAAGGTTACTCAGTTGTGGTGGGATAGGCCCTGTTAGCTGATTGTTTTGGAGTTGAAGCGTAAGAAGTGTAGAGAGATCTCCCAAATCTGCAGGCATGCTGCCTTCCAGCTGGTTCTCACCCATCCAGAGATGCTGGATTGAGTCCATGTCGCCAAGCTCAGGCGGAATATTCCCACTTAAACTATTATTATTGAGATGCAAATCTATCAGGCTGTCGAGTTGTCCTAGCTCAGAAGGAATTGACCCAGTTAACCCGTTACCAAAGAGCAATAGACCGGTCAGGTTTACCAGATTTCCCAATTCGGCGGGGATTCCTCCCCCGAACTGATTGCCACCAATCGCAAGGTCTTGCAGTGTTGTCATGCTACCCAACCAGGCCGGGATTCCACCACTCAATTCGTTAAAACCAAAGGCAATCTTCTCTATCATTGACAAGTCTTCCAAGTCCTGGGGAAGGGTGCCGACCATGTTATTGTTGACTAAACTTAGCTCTGTTACATTACCCCCCGCAACAGTCACACCATACCAATCGCTTACAGAGGTGGATACCAACCAATTCGTATTATCATTCCAGGCGTCACCATTAGTGCTGATATAAAGCGCAACGAGTGCTTCACATTCTACCAGCGGGACATCCACCACTATGCTGCAATCAAATGAAGGGGCTTCTACAGGTTGTGCTGATTCAACGTCTGTTGTTGAACTATCTGGACTCTGCATAGGGTTTGCTCTGGCTGATAACGCCACCCTGGAGATTAATAACAAACACGTCAACACAACAAAAACGATCTGCAATAAGGACTTGGGTCTGAATCGCATCTGATTAACCTCCTGAGTGAAAAATGGGATATTTTTTATTGTAGAGAAATTCAAGACTTT
>JAOZIG010000317.1 GCA_026014515.1 Candidatus Bathyarchaeota archaeon
CAACCCCATCCATGATGCCCTTAGGTTGCAGGAGCTTGCTGACACTTGCCCCCTCACGCTAAATTGTGACAGAATTGAGAACAAAGGAAAAGTCTTTGACAGTGATGCCATAATTATCACCACCAACCTGGCCAACCCAGCACCACTGGATTATGTCAACTTTGAAGCGTGCTCGAGACGCATTGATTTCCTCGTGTACGCAGAAGCCCCTGAGGTGGAGAAGGCAAAGCGCGACTTCCCAGGTCAACCTGACATGTGGAAGAACGCTTTCAGTCCTGACTTCTCACACATAAAACTGTCATTGGCTCCACAGGGTGGTTTTGACAAGAACGGTAACACCCCGCATGGAAAAGGGGTCATGAAGACCCTCACCACTGGCTCCCTCATCGCCCGAGCATCAGGGTTACTCCATGAGAGGCTAGATGAATATGAATTGCAAGGCCCAGCCCTCACCACTTTCAACTTTGACCGCAACAAGATACTCGCTTTTAGACAGCTTGCTGCTGAAAACAAGTATGGGCTGATGGACACAATGAGAGTTGGAAAACAGCTCAAGGATGTCAAGACTATGTCAGACCTCAAACAAGCACTCAAGAACATCGCGATCAAGAAGTGCCAGATAGTGTACAATGGTGGCACCTACACACTTGAGGCTGATGGCAAGGGCAGTGTGAAAGTTGACAAAGTGCAAAGTGCCACTGTGCAGACCAACAATGAACTAGCCGGTGCCCTACACCACCTAAGATGCGCTAGAATCAGATACTATGTTAAGTGCGTCCAGGAGGCACTGTATTCCATCATCCAAATCGCTGGGGCTGCATTCGTCACCACGCGCATCGCTAAGCGCATGAATATACAGAATCTCTGGTCCAAGCCACAGGTGGAAGACACAGAAGAGATGGCCAACAAAGATGGTTGCCTAAAACCCAAAGATGATGAAGAGTTTGTCGTTTCATCCGACGACATTAAAACTGAGGGCAAGAAAGGGAAGAACAAGTCCGGCCGTGGCAAGAAGCACACAGCCTTTTCAAGTAAAGGGCTCAGTGATGAGGAGTATGATGAGTACAAGAGAATCAGAGAAGAAAGGAATGGTAAGTACTCCATAGAAGAGTACCTTCAGAACAGAGACAGGTACTACGAGGGGGTGGCACATATGACAGTGTTTCCTCCACGGGCAGCAGCCGTATGGACCCCTAT
>JAOZIG010000421.1 GCA_026014515.1 Candidatus Bathyarchaeota archaeon
AACCAGTTTCAGGGAGCCTTTCCTGACAAGGTAGAGACTGTCGGCTTTATCCCCTTCACGAAATAATACAGAGCCAGGGGTGAGCTCAATTTGCCGTATCAAGCGTTGCACCTCCTGGATTTGTTCACTCTCTAGATTCTGAAAAATTGGCACATGATGCAAACAAGGTTCACTACCGTTTGCACAGGTGCTGCATTGATGTGTTGTATCCAAGGTTTAATCGTCCTCGTACAGCTCGTTGACTGTAGCCCAGGCATCTCCATCGCCTAAGCGGAGTCCCCTCAGCAATTCATATTGAGTAAGCAATACGGTTAAGTGTTTCTCTTTGACTTCTTCAGGATTATCAATCCCAACCACTGCCTTCAGCTCTGCACTCTGAGAGGAAAGCGCCATTACCCGCTGATACTCCTCAAGCATCCTCTCTTTCGTCAGATGGCTAAAATCATTCACATCCAGAATTAAGGGGGGCATATAATTTCGTCGCTCCAAGTCCTGGGCAGTCTTTTCAATCTGGGCTTCAGTTGCATCAGGTCCCAAGTCTTTATATCTTGCCAGTAAATCATCCATGTAGAAGTTCCTCCTGCTTTTATGATACTGAAGGTTGGGATAAAAAGCAAAACGAATGAGATGGGGCGTCTGGAAAAACAGGAATCCTAGGATAGATTTCACCTAATCTTACTTCCAGACCATCTGCATTAATTCATGAGCTCTCGGTCTATCTTACTAGCAAACGTTGAACTTTCCAGCCTGAAAACACCCTCCCGCTCCACTGCTATATGCCACCGCGTATCACATACTGTATGCAGGAATGCCGCATCATGACTGATACACACCAAGGCACCCTCCCACCCCCCTAGGGCCTTCTCCAAGGCTAAGCGAGATGGGAGGTCAAGATGGTTTGTCGGTTCATCTAGCAAAAGTACTGAGATAGGCTCTTCAAAAAGCATGCTGAGTAGAAGTTTTTTCGCCTCTCCTGGGCTTGCCAATACCGAAGATCGGATAAGGGAGGGGTCGCTTCCAAGTCGTGTAAGACTGGAGAGAACTCGTCCCTTGGTTGTAGGATCCATGGCGTTTAGATCTTCCAAGGCTTGTTCGCAGGCAGAGATTTCTTGCTCTTGAGGAACATAGGCTACCGGCAATCCCTGTGATGTAATCAAGGAGTATAGATATCGCATGAATGTGGACTTGCCAC
>JAOZIG010000411.1:0-1723 GCA_026014515.1 Candidatus Bathyarchaeota archaeon
AGAACTGTATTACCGAGGATCAGATGAGTACCTTGAACATCAAATCACCAAACTGGGAAAAGCCACCATAACAGGCACACAACGAATTAAAGCAGTAATAGACCTCAAACCAACTAGAAGACTCAGCCAACGGGCATCCAAAATAGATGAGATTATACAGAGAGTTATCCTGAAGGAAGGCTGGAGTCTAAGAGCTAACATCAAGTACCCTCAGCGATACAAGACTGTTTGTGTATTCGATATCAACAACAAAGACGGTGGAGATCTAATTGCTGTGGATCATGAGGAAATTGAGACCATCATCGAGATTGGGTTACCCAAGAAAAAGAAGCCCAAGTATGGTGATATTGTGGTGCTTGATGATGTGGCTAGACGTAAGGGAATACTAACTGCTCAGATCAAGAAAGAGATCAAGGAAGAAGGTACCAAGTATCGGGATCTGGGGGGTGTTCTAGTTACTCCAGAGAAACATAAGGAGATCAAAGCCGAGTTAGCGAAGCTAGAGACTCTTGGTGAGGCTCAACGTTTCTTTAAGGAACAGGGTGTAGCTGACTTTTTAGCGGTTCTTGAATCCTATGGTTATCAGGTGGAGTGGCTTAAGCCACGGGGAAACAGTAAAATATACCGACTTTAGGGTGGAGGAACGTATATATCGTGCGTTCCGTAATTCTCAGGAGAAGTGAACTAGATGGGCTACCAAGCAGTACAAGGAGCGACAACCATCGGACTAATGTGTAGTGACGGTGTGGTACTCGCAAGCGAGAAACGAGTAACCTATGGGCGTCTCGTATCAAGCAACAAGGGACAGAAGGTATTCAAGCTCACAGAAAACGTTGGACTAGCATTCGCTGGCTTGATGAGTGATATGCAGGCGCTTGTACGTGAGGCAGGAGCATACGCGAATCTATTCTACTTGGAAAAGAATCGTCCTATTACTACTAAGGCGATGGCGAAGCTCATCAGTAACATGTTATTCAATAGAAGAATGATGCCACTCTTGATGGAGACCCTTGTAGGCGGCTATGACGTTGATGGCCCAAGTCTTTACAGCATGGACCCAGTGGGTAGCCTTATTCCAGATGATTTCATTGCAGCTGGTTCAGGTGCGGCTATTGCTATTGGTGTGCTAGAGGCGGATTATAACAAGGAGCTTGACTGTGAGGCTGGCGTCGAGTTGGCGAAGAAGTCGATTAAGGCTGCTATTGCCCGTGATGCCATGAGCGGTGATGGCTTGGATATTATGGTTATCAGGGCTGGTGGCTCTGAGATCTGGTCTGAGTCTTTCCGTGAGTAGTTTCTCGGTTAGGTTTTTATCATTCATCTGTATCTTTTGTTTGTCTCGGGCTGGTAGTTTAGTGGTAGAATGCTTGGTTCGCAACCAAGAGGTCGGGGGTCCAATTCCCCCCCAGTCCACCAATCTTTTTGGTGTCTACTGGTGGGTACTTTAGGAGAAAATTTTTTTGTGGTTTTTGTTTGTTTTGGTCTGGGTTTGGTTATTTTTTGGTTGGTATTGTGAAGTGGAATGTTGAGCCTTTGTTTGTGCCGTTGGATGTTGCCCATATGTTGCCGCCGTGGAGTTCTATGATTCCTCTGCAGATGCTGAGTCCTAGTCCTACGCTTTTCTCTGATACTATTGGGCGGTCTATGTCTGGGAATGGGGTGAATAGTTTGTCGATGTCTTCTTGTTGTAGTCCGATTCCCTGGTCTTTTACGGTGAATATGA
>JAOZIG010000411.1:1733-8567 GCA_026014515.1 Candidatus Bathyarchaeota archaeon
TGTTTTGGGTTATTTGTAGGGTTATCTCAGAGTTTTCTGGGCTGTATTTTGAGGCGTTGTCCAGTAGGTTGACTAGGACTTGTCCAAGTCTTAACGCGTCAGCGAATATTGTCTGGTGTTCATCGCTGAACTCTACGATTATGTTTTGGTTCTTTTTCTCTGTTACATTGGATACCTCTTCAAGCACCCAAGAGACAAGGAGATCTAGGTCAACAATCTCCTTGTTTAATGTGAGTTTGCCCTCCTCTATGCGTTGCTGATCTAAGAGTTCAGCTGTTAATGCCTCTAATCTGTCAGTGCTTCTATCTGCAACGTGTAAGTATTCTCGTACTTTCTCTGATAGTTCTTCACTCAGTGCTAACTCTAGGTATCCCTTTATGCTTGTTAATGGTGTACGGAGTTCATGGGTGGCTGTGCTCACAAACCTTGTTTTCAGTCGCTCCATCTCCATTGCTTGGTCGGCTCTAACCTTCTCGGTTTCAAGTCTTAACGCATTTAATCTAGCTGATACATGTTCTGCGATAAGCTCAAGGAGATGAATTACGTCTGATGAGTATTTTTCGTGTTTTGGTGACTCTATGTTGATAACTGCGACTACTTTCTCATGCTCAAAGATGGGAACAACGATCTCGCTTATTGTGATAATCTCTTCGCCTGTCTCCGAGTCACGAACCTCCGATGATACATAATCAGGGTTTTTTGTCATGTCCTCGATAAACTGGGTTTTCCCAGTTGTTACGGCTTTAACCGTGATTCCTTTTCCATCTAATGGTAAGATGATATCACTTTCAATCAAGGCTCCATGATGATACAGCATGAACAACTGGTTATCTTTTACTTCTCCGAAGCTTGAGTATGGATAATCAAAGTACTCATCAATGAATCTGAGCGTCTCTTCAGCTATCTCGCTAATCTTGGTATGTTTACTAATATTTACGGCAAAGCTATGTATCGCGGTTAATCGAGCCCTGTACGCTATACGTGATAATGATGATGCAACATGCTCGGCAAGGGTCTCAACGAGCCTCTTATCTTCATCAGAGAACTCGCCTATTTTTTCGCTTTCTAGATTGATCAATGCTACGACTTTTTCATCTATTTTGATTGGTACATCGAGTTCGGATAATGTCCTCCTTTCTCTGTTTGTCGCGCCCATAATGTACTCAGGGTCTTTTCTCGTATCCGCGATGTGCTGTGTCTTACCTGTTCGTACAGCTCGCATTGTGATACCGGGTCCATCAATGTTTAAATCATCTTCAAGTGAATCGCCATTGTACTCCCTGAAGATTACCTTGTTCTGATCAACAAACCCAAAGGTACCAATATCGGTTCCAAGTAACTCCCGAATTACCTCCATTGTCCAGTAGGCTACCTCTTCACGTGTATCTAGAAGAGCAAGTCTTGAGGCGTGGCTGTGTAATGCTTCCAGTCTTCTCTGATATTGTGCCTGTTTTGTGATGTCTTTTGCTATTATGCCTAGTAGGTTTCCTATCTTAAAGGCTGAGAAACTTAGTCTTAGTCCTCTGTCTGGTAGGTTCATGGCGTCATGATATGTGACTGGTTCTCCTGTCTCCAAGACTTTTTGATAACCCTTGTACCTCTCCTCGTCGAGTTCTGGGAAAACTTCGAGAATATGTTTACCGATGAAATCCTCTCGTTTACGTCTTGAGTACTTTAACTCTGTATCATTTACCATTACATACTGCATGTTTTCATCTATGATCGAGAAGCCATCCGTGGCGGAATCAATAAACCCAGAGAGAAGTTCTTTGCTTTCCATTAACTCATTTTCTAGTCTTACCTGTTCACTGATGTCTCTGACAATGGTAAGGCTGCTTGGGGCACCATCCCACATTATAAAGGAGGCGTTAAACTCAACATCCAATACCGTTCCGTCTTTACGAACCATCTTGGAGCGATATTGGTGCGGAGGGGTTCCCCCTGCGCGTCTCATAGCTGCGTATGTGTTGGCGGTTTCCTGATAATCTGGGTGTATAAAGTTGAGAGTTGATTTGCCCAGTATCTCGTCTTCACTGGATAATCCAAGATATTCGAGTCCACTTGGGTTGATAAAAACGACTCCCGATGCGTTTGTGACGAAGATGAGGTCTGCGCTGCGCTCGAAAATTGTTCGGTATTTTCTGTCCAGTCTGTTATATTCGGTTACGTCTTTTATAATTGATATACTTGTCACTTTTTCTGTGTTTACTGGGATTGCATATACTTCTGCTTCCTTCAAACTATTGGATGTTTGAAGCTCTGCGGTATAATATTCTAGAATACCTTGTCTCCGTTTTTCTACCCTTTTTTGGGTCTGTTCCTTGTTTTGTGAGAACTCGTAAATCTCTCTTCCGATGAAATCCTCTTTTTTCACCTCAAAGAAATCCAAGGCTTTTTGGTTTGCATTTATGATTGTTGTGCCTTTTAGAAATATTATTGCGTCTTTACTGTTTTTTAGCAAATTATCGTTTATACCATTCTGACTCTTGCTCATGGCACAACTCTCCACATTTGTACATTTTTCTTGTTTTAATCTCTTTGCTTAGTTTGTTCTCTATGATTGTTCCCTATACTTTGTTCATATAGGTACATGTGGAGAATAGTTGTACGGGTTAAATATCTTGAGTCATTGTATTTCTTTATGAGTGAAGAAGTACGTGGGGTCATTACGTGGCTCTATTATCGAGACTTGCCTCGTGCACAACGTTTCTATGAGGAGGTTATGGGATTCCAGATGGAAGTTGATCAGGGGTGGAGCAAGATATACCGAATTCGAGATGGTTCATATGTTGGGCTTGTTGATGGTGCCCATGGTTATCATAAGGCGAATAACATCAAGCCTGTGATCTTGTGTATTAATGTGCGTGATGCTGATGCTTGGTATCGTAAGTTGAAGATGAATGGGTTGGAGATTGAGGATTTGCCTCATGAGTCTGAGCGTCTTAAGATCAAGGTGTTCATGTTTAAGGACCCAGAGGGGTACACTGTTGAGGTACAACAGACCATGAAGGGTGGAGTTAGCATATAATTATGGGAGAACGCCTTCCAGCTCTGCTACTAGCTGGCCCGGTTCAATCTCCTTGTAATCATATGTGACCCGCAGAACCGGTTTGTCTACTTTTAGATACCTGCGTAGATCAGTTGGTGTCCCCATCAAAACTATATCACAAGGTACTGCGTTAATGCTGTCCTCTAGCTCTTTCATCTGATGTTCGCTGTAACCCACTGCGGGTAATAACTCTCCGAGATGAGGCCAGAGGTCATAGACCTCCTTGATGGTTCCTTTTGCGTAGGGTCTTGGGTCAACGATAACTGCGTTTTTCTCCTTGGCCTTGATGGTGGCTGCACCATACTTCATCTCGCCATGGGTTAGTGTGGGGCCATCCTCTATGACGAGAACTCGTTTACCTGTGAGTTTATCCTCGTCCTCAGCTGAGATGACTATGTTGGCGTCGATTATCTTCGCATTAGGGTTGATCCTTCTCACATTCTCTTTGACTTGTTTAACATCCTCAGGCTTGGCGGTGTTTACCTTGCCCACGATTACGATATCCGCCATCCGTACGTTGGTCTCGCCCGGATAATAGCTCAGCTCGTGTCCAACCCTGTGGGGGTCAACTATTACTATGTGCTTTGATGGTACGTAGAATGGGAAATCATTGTTTCCACCGTCCCAGACCACGATATCCGCCTCCTTCTCAGCGGCATCAATTATGTCTTGATAGTCTACACCTGAGTAAACGATGGCGCCATTATCGATATGTGGCTCATAGTCTTCTCGCTCCTCAACGGTACAATCGTGTTTGTCAAGGTCTTCATAGGACTCGAATCGTTGAACCCTTTGCTTGATCAAGTCGCCGTAGGGCATTGGGTGTCTGATGACCACTACCCTGTAGCCTAGTTGCTTCAGGGTCCGCACCAACCATCTACTGGTAGGGCTCTTACCGCTTCCTGTTCTTGATGCACATATGCTGATGAGGGGTTTTTTCGGCTGGATCATGGTGTCCTTGGGTCCAAGCAGTACGAAGGTGGCTCCTGCTGCCTGTACTCTCGCCGCCTCATCGTGGAGATATTTGGCGGAGACATCGCTATAGCTGAAGAAGACCTCATCGGCATCATGCTTTTTGATTAGTTCCTCAAGCATGGCCTCAGGATATATCCTGATGCCCTCTGGATACATTGATCCCGCTAACTCGGCGGGGTAGACTCGTTTCTCGACTCCCGCTGTGGTATCGAGTTCGCTTATTTGTGCTGCGGTGAAGGCTACCACTTTGTATTGGGGGTTTTCCCGGAAGAAGGTGTTGAAGTTGTGGAAGTCTCTTCCCGCTGCTCCCATTATAATGGCTTTACGTATCATCTTATGATTTAGTTTTCAACAAAGGATAAAACACTTGTTATTTGGAACATTTTACTTCACATGGTGCATTTTCGTTATTTTATGCCGTATCCAGAACATGTTTATTTGTTGTTACATGACCTAATTGAACCATCAAGCTTTTCAGGTAAACGTGGTCCTTTTCGTTTATGTCATCTTACTTTGAGAACCAACCCACCCCATCAGAGATAAAAGAAAGAATGAAGGGCTACAGCAGTTGGCTTGAGATCAACCTAGATAATATCGGAAATAATCTAAGGGACCTGCAGAGGCACACAGACACTACTATTATGGCTGTGGTCAAGAATAACGCCTATGGACACGGACTAGTGCCAGTAACAGTGTACCTAGAGTCACAGGGTGTAGAGTGGTGTATGGTTGCTAAACTCTATGAGGCATTGAAGTTGCGTGAAGCTGGTTTGAATCTTAACATTCTGAGTATGGATGTTCTATTCACTCCTGAACAGTATCTAAGTGTAGTAGAGAAGAAGATCACACAGACCATATACACACGAGAGGACGCGGATAAGCTCCAAGAAGCAGCTGAAAAAGCTGGAAAACATGCTAAGGTCTTCATCAAGGTGGATACTGGTCTCAACAGGGTAGGCGTGAGGCATAGTGATGCTGTGAGTTTCATCGAGTATGTGCATAAGCTGAGTATGGTTGATGTCGAAGGCATCTTCTCAACGTTCCAGCAGAATCCGGAAATGGACAAAGAGATGCTAGATAAGTTGCTGACTGTAGATGCTGGACTCAAGAAAAAAGGCATCAATATTCCAATCAGGAGTATGGCTAGTACAGACGCTACGTTCCATAACCCCGATGGTTGGCTTGAACTTGTACGCCCCGGTATGAGTCTCTACGGTGTTTACCCCGAGAAGAAGGACTTGTCTGCTCCTGTTGATCTACTTCAGGCTTTGAGTTTGAAGGCTAGGATCGAGTATGTGAAGACTGTTGAGCGTGGTGAGGGTGTCACTTATTGGGGTAAGTTTGTGGCTCCTAAGCGGATGAGGATAGGTACTATTCACGCTGGTTTCTATGATGGGGTTCCAAGGGAGATGGCGAACAAGGGCAGGATTCTAGTTAATGGGGTTTACAAGAGTAGTCTTGGCTCTGTGAGTCTGAATCATTATCTTGTTGATCTTGATGGTGTGGATGCCGAGAAGGGTACCGTGGTTGAACTCATTGGCGAGACTGGTGAGAATACCCTCAGTAAGACAGCGGAAATCGCAGGATGGATGACATATAGTCTGTTAAACCATCTGCACGCGAATACTCCTAGAGTCTATTATCGGGGTGGTGAGCCTGTGGCTCTCTTGGACCCTGCTCACTGACCGTATAATATTTACCCGTTTATGTCCCTGTATCTTTGAGTTACTTTGGCTGATATTCTCATCAAACACGGGATACTAATCCCCATGGACCCCCAGCGCAGAATCATCGAGGACGCTGCTGTGGCTATTGAAGGCGACAAGATAATCGATACCGGAAAGACGGAGGAACTTTACAAGAAACACGATGTTGACATCGTTATTGATGCATCAAAGAAGGTTATTCTCCCCGGTTTAATGGATGGCCATGGACACGCAGGGCATAGCCTACTAAGAACACTAGGCATGCACAATGACACATGGTACAAGGCATGCGAGGACCTATACGCCACAGGAAGTACCACCGAGTTCTGGGAAGCAGAATCGGCCCTACTGAACCTTGAACGCCTTAAATTCGGTACAACATGCGGCATCAGTTTCCTCGGAGGAGGCGACAGTATCATGCGCGTTGACGATCCCAAATATGCTAAAGCTCACTGTGACGCTGCTGAACGCGTAGGTATCAGGACCTTTGTGGCTGTTGGACCAAGAAGAACACCTTACCCCAGTCTCTACGCTGAATGGAGAGGAGATGTGAGACGAGACTATATGGTGGATTTCGAGGAACAGGTCTCGGTATGCGAGAAGATCATAGAAAAGAACCATAACAGGGCATCAGGTAGAGTAAAGATCGCGGTAATGCATCCCACGCCTCACCCTGAAGTCGAGCCAATAGTTGGACAGGAGCTAGAAGACCTCAAGGAACGAGCTAAAACTGTACGTGACTTGAGTAAGAAACATGATTTGATGTTCACAATGGATGGTCACACAAGGGGTACCATCAAGTTCTGTCACGAGGAGCTAGGATTTACTGGACCTGAGGCAGTGTTCAGTCACAGCACTGAGCTAACTGATGAAGAGATCAAAATATGCGCCGAGACGGACACAAGGATAGCTCATAATCCAAGCGCTGTAGCCAGCATCATGGGGAGATGTCCTGTTCCAGAGCTTATAGACGCAGGTGTAACCGTTGTGATGGGGAGTGACGCGGGTGCACCTGACAGGAGTTATGACATGTTCAGACACATGTTCCAGTGCATGAGATACCACCGACGCCACTTCAGAGACGCCGACGTACTACCACCGGGC
>JAOZIG010000388.1 GCA_026014515.1 Candidatus Bathyarchaeota archaeon
CGAATGGTAAACCTCAGTGAATGCATCATCGATATAATGATAGATGAATACGGACAACGAGGACTCCTAGAGCACATCAGTGACCCATGGTTCTTCCAGAGCCTAAGCTGCGTACTCGGCTACGACTGGCACAGCAGCGGCACCACCACAGTTACCTGTGGAGCCCTAAAAATGGCAATGGACCGACAGAACCTAGGAGTAACAGTCTGCGGGGGAAAAGGTAGGACCAGCCTCAAGACACCAAAAGAGATCAGGGAGATGTCTCAGGTCTTCGGTATCAATGACTACAAGACTGAGTCCATGGTCTACGCCAGTAAGATGTGTGCAAAAACAGATAACACATTGATTCAGGACAGTTACCAGCTCTATCATCACTGTTTCTTCTTTACTGAGAAAGGTGAATGGATCGTAATCCAGCAAGGCATCAACGAGGAACAGGGAAACGCCCGCAGATACCACTGGGGACTCGACCAGCACAGATACACACAGGAACCCGACCAAGACATACTCTGCCCATCAAAGTTACCAGAAGCCCTAAACATGACCCACAAAGAGAGCCAAGGTAACCAGAAAACATGTGTAGACCTGATACGGGATAACCCTGAGAAGCTGCGAAGACAGATGGTGAAACCAGTATCCGCGGGACAAAGCAGACTGGACAAATGGAGCGGAACAGAAGACCAGCTACTCATAATGCCCCGCTCGGTAAACTGGGACGCGGTACGTGAAGCCTACGAGTTCCAGCCAAGAACCTATGAGGAGTTTGTGAGCAGAAGAGGCATCGGACCCGGCACAGTCAGGGGACTAGCCCTCGTAGCTGAACTCATCTACGGAGACAGAGCAAGCTGGAAAGACCCAGTGAAATTCAACTTCGCCTTTGGTGGGAAAGATGGTGTGCCTTATCCCGTTGATCGCCGGAGCATGGATGAAGCAGTTGAAGTCCTCAAGAACGGGGTAAACTCATCTAGGTTAAAGACAGGTGAGCAACGACAGGCGCTTCAACGGCTACGCAAATGTATACCTGAGAGTGTTCCTGAGCGACTGGGTACCATCAAATCATATCAATAAGCCTTGTTTTTGTTCCCGTAATGGAACATCAAACCTATCGCGATTAACAATGCAGCCCCCAAGCCAAGCAAAAGATAATTCTGCAACGGGTTGTCAGCTGCGTATGTTACTTTGACTGTATCGCTGACAGTAACATATACCGTGCTATTGATGTACCTGTCCCGAGTCTCAAGAGTTCCACCGATGTAAGGCTGTTCTGATACATTCAAGACCGGGATAATATTGCTGTTATACTCTGGAGCGCTCTGAATCAACTCTAACCCAGAGTCCGCGTTGGTCATAGTGAGATCAACTGGCACCCACCCCCATGGAGGAATATAGACCATAGCCCATCCATGCCAAGCCACCCCATCTGCCTCGTTTATCAGGTGATCGTCCCAGCTACTATCCTGATCGTTTATCGCGTTATGAACATAGATGCCTACCTGAAGATAGGCTGGAATATCCAAGCTCCGTAGCATGGTAATCAAGAGGATAGACTGATCATCACAGTCTCCAAGTTGATTCGCTAGAGTACTATTGGGGTACTGGGGGGTCTCATAGTTACAATACGTTGTCTCATCTACGATGTATTCGACAAGGTTTGACACTGTTTCGAGCACAGTATCATCCACATCGACGAGCCCAGATGCAATATCGTAAAACATTGGATCATCAATGGGAAAAGTCTCGGTTGGGAAACAATACTCATCAACGAGCTCGGATGGGATCGCGTCAAATCCTTCTGCGGTGGATAGATCAAACTCTGGAACCGCGAGTTCTGAGGATGTTATCTGGTAGGTGATTGTGTATGATTCCTCCTCGCCGGGGGATAGTGTGAGGTCAATGTCTACTATGACCCCCTTGTTCCCATCGGTGTCCATTACCTCGGTTCTGTACTCGCGGCTAATCTCGTTGATTTTTACAGTGGTTCCAGTTGTGTTGATAAACAGGGGGAAGGCTACGTCACCCTCGGTTAATGTGAAGTCTGTGTTTCCCCTGTTCTCAAACTTGTACTCCAGTGTGTACTCGTATACCGTAGGCGCCTTAGCCAGAACTAGGGGGGATAACAGGTTCAGTGTCAAAATTATGGTGATTAGGGTTCGTGATTTATTCAACTGGTTCAAAAGAGAGGGGGATGAGTGCCTAAAAAATAGTTCCCAGACTCACTTACTCGTCTTCTTGATTAACACGCGAACAGACTCAGCGATATGCTCAGCCGTCAAACCATGATGAGCGATCAACTCACTCTGTTCCCGCGCAGTCTCACTGAAGGTATTCTTAACACCCATTATCTTCATGGGCGTCGGGTACTCCTCTGCGAGCACCTCTGCTACCGCGCCTCCTAGTCCACCATTCACCTGATGCTGCTCAGTCGTAAGCACACGACCAGTTTTCTTCGCGGACTCGACTATGGTGTCCCGGTCTAAAGGCTTCAACGTATGCACGTTCAAGACCTCAGCAGCGATACCCTCACCAGAGAGAATCTTTGCGGCTTCAACAGCGAAATTTACCTGTGAACCGATGGCTGCAATGGTAACATCAGAGCCTTCTTTTATTGTCGCTACTTTTCCAAGCTGGTACTGGTAGTTCTTTTCGAGTATGGGCTCTTTTTCTCGTCTCAGCCGCATATAGGTTGGTCCTTTGATCTTCATGATTGCGTCGAGAGCATGTTTGGTCTCCTCGGCGTCACAAGGTACAAGCACCTTAAGGTTCGGGATAACACGAGTAATAGCCAAGTCCTCCAAGGCTTGGTGACTTGCGCCGTCAGAGGCGCATGATAAGCCTCCGTGAGACGCTACAAGTTGAACATCTAGTTTATCGTGAGCAATCAGGTTTCGTATCTGGTCCCAAGCACGTCCTGTCTCGAAATAGGCGAAGCTTGAGGCGAACACCTTCTTTCCTCCTAAAGCTAGTCCAGCTGAGAAGGCTACGAGGTTCTGCTCCGCTGCGCCTACATCAAAGAATCTTTCCGGGTACGCTGATGCGAATTTATTTGTTCGTGTTGACGCGGATAGGTCGGCGTCTACCACGACTATTTTCTTGTCTGCACCGTTTTCTTTTAGCCATTCACCGTAGGCTCCTCTTGTCTCTGACATTTCTAGTCCTCCCCTAGCTCGCTTAGAGCCTTTGCCATTTCTTCATCGTTTGGCGCCTTTCCGTGGAACCCGACATTGTTCTCCATGAAGGATACGCCTTTTCCTTTGGTGGTATGCGCGACTATTACGGTGGGTTGACCCTTGTGGGATGCCGCCTGTTTGAATGCATCAAGTAGCTCATCAAAGCTGTGCCCATCACACTCGATGACATTCCAGTTAAACGCCTTCCATTTATCAGGGAAAGGCTCAAGACACACCACGTCCTCGGTGCAACCATCTATCTGAAGCATGTTCCTGTCAACGATAGCGGTCAAGTTATCCAGTTTTCTGCTTGGAGCAGTCATGGCTGCCTCCCAGACCAGTCCCTCGTCACATTCACCGTCACCTAGCAGACAATAGACTCTGGTCTTCTTGCCGTCGATCTTTGCTGCTGCTGCGATTCCTGCGGCTACGCTGAGTCCGTTTCCTAGGCTTCCTGAGCTTATCTCGACGCCTTTTGTCTTCATGGCGTCTGGGTGTCCCTGTAGTATGCTTCCGTATAGTCTGAGCTGGTCAGTTGATTCTGGGATATATCCTGCTTCCATCAAAACAGTATAGAATAGTGGTGCTGAGTGTCCCTTGCTGAGTACGAATCTGTCGTGTTCAGGGTCGTTTGGGTCTCTGTTCATCACGTTGAAGTATAGTGAGAGCATTATCTCCACGCTGCTCAGGCTTCCCCCGGGGTGTCCAGACTTGGCGTCATGGATCATCTTGAGGAGGTGAGCGCGTGTTTTCTTAGAAAGGGCTTCGAGTTCGGGCACTGTGAGCTTTTTATTCATTTATCCACCAGCGGATTTTGCTATTACAGATATTAGCATGTGTTTAAAGGCTTCTTAAAATCGTCTATTGTAGTGCCTTATGGTGCACCTGAAATTAACACGTTGATGTCAAGGAGATTCATAGGTCAACTGGACCATGATCATGGTTTCTGGGTCCTTGAGAACCTCTACAAGCTCATCTGGGATGTCTATTGCGGCTTTATCGCATTGAATCATTAGTGTTCTTCCACATGTATAGCTGCTTTTTCTGGCAACCATGTCTATCTTGTCAGTGTATTCTAGCTCTGGGTCTCCTATTCCGGTGGTCTCGAACACTTGGTTTCCTGCTTGGAGGGTGAATGTTATTCGTGTTTCTGGGTTTCTGGCTGCTTGTTTGATCTCTTCTGGTAGCTGAGCTAACCCAATCTCTGCACCTACCGCGATAATACAATCGCCTCTGGGGGTAAGATGTGGTTCTATTGTGGTCATTAATGTGGTCTTGTGTCTGGATCTGATGTTTGGGTGTCCTTTGGCTTTGAACTGGAATGTGTGTCGCATCTTCTATATTTCCAGTAACCGTATCAATGCTAGTTTTATCTTGTCACTGATGCCGTTTCCATGGGTCTCCTGAGTCTTGTAGAGCTTCAGTTCCTCTATGGTTATTCGTATGTCCTCAGAGATGACATAGTAGCTGAATACCCCCAGCAAGATACCTAGGCTCAGATACCAGCTAAAGGCATTCACGAAACGTCTTGAGAAATAGACTAGAACCATGGCTGTTAACGCCATGTGGCTACGCCTCAAGTTAGATTTATGTCGATAAAGGAATGTGAGCATCTCGCTCCCCACGTAACCCGCGCCTAGTCCCATGAGTAGGGGTATGTTTAGTAGTGCGCCTATGATGCTGAGTATGACGCTGAGTATGCCTCCCGGGTACTCGATCTGTCTGTTGAAGGGTATCTCTGTACGGGTAAATGCTCTTCTGAGGTATCGTGTTTTGCCTTGGTTTCTGATGCGCCAGCTTAGGTTCCAGTCCTCTGCTCGTTTGGCGCCTGTGTATCCGGGGCTTGCGTTGTAGGCTTTCTTTGTGTATGCCATGTTTGCGCCTTGGAATAGTTTGAAGCTGCCCTGCATTATGGCGCTGCACCAACAGTAGAAGCTGCTCATGGGGTTTTTGTTTAATGGTCTGAAGGCTCCGCCTACTGCTGCTACTTTTGGGTCATTGAATGGTTTGATGAGTTCCTCGATCCAGTGTTCAGGCGCTATACAGTCGGCGTCTGTGGTTACTATGATGTCTCCTGTGGCTTCTCGTGCTCCATAGTCGCGCATCTCGGCTAGCGTATAGCCGGGTTTGATGAATACCTTGTCGCAGTATTGTTCTGCTATTTGTGGTGTGCGGTCTACGCTGCCGTTGTCTATTACTATGAGTTCTACGGGGTGGGTTTGGCGTCGTATCGATTTGAGGCACTCTTCTATGATTACTTCCTCGTTGAGCGCTGGGATTACGACGCTGACATTCATTATGGGGGCTAGGATTTGGTTATGGATTATATAGTTTTCCACTGGTCTAGGGGTAGTGGAAAAGATTTAAGTCGGGGCATGGTATCCATTGGGAGTACTGGGCTGGTAGTTCAGTGGTAGAATGCTTGGTTGGCAATCAAGAGGTCGGGGGTCCAATTCCCCCCCAGTCCACCACTCTTTTCTGGTGTCTACTGGTGGGTACTTTGGGGAATTTTTTTTCTTGTGTGAGTTTTTATGATGGTTTCCTATTTCTGATTCAATTATATGGATTATTTTTTGTTGATTATACAATACATCTTTCATGTAGTAATGTTATTGAATTTCCCAGAGTATAACAAAGAGATTTTGTGAATTTATAATAGGATAAAGTTACTGATCTGTTACGTATTTTATTGAAGTGCTAGGAGGTTTCCACTGAATGCCTTTGATTTCCTGTATTTTTTTCATCCTTTTGATAAGGTACTCATAATGTTCCAGAAAGTTAGGACCCATGTATCTTGTTCGCTGCTCCATAATTATTGGTTCAAACTTATCCCACATCATTATAATTGAACTCCCTATAGAGTCATAAACCATCATCTCGTCAACCAGATTTTGTTTTAACATTACACCTATACTGTTAGCCAGAGTCCACTGTGCATATCTTTGTGCATATGAAACAGGGTTCGTGTTTGAGCCATATTTTTTCTCAAAGTCATCGTAATCAGTCCACTCCATGTACATCAGTTCACGGTTCCGTAGCCAAGAATCGTAGTCTGATAAATCCTTGCTAATTGTACTAAACAGCTGTGCTTGTCTGGTTTTATTCTGGGTTCTCAAAACCAGAACATAGTAACTGAATCCAGCTATTACCCCAAAGATCGCCACAAGGTCTCTGATTAATGATAACTCTATCATCATTCATTCACAAAATAGAGTTATGATAAAGTGATGATAAAATATTCGATAAAATACAGCCTCATTAAACAAATATGTTGACCCCCATAGAGTCACATCGTATTACTAAAAACACTACTAACCGTGTTTTAATGATTAGAGTAGATGAAAGGTCTCAACTGGGGTCATGTGTGGAAAGAAACAAGCTAATTTAGGAATAGGTATGTTCCTGAATTCTTTTGTATGTCTTATGAGAACTTGTCTTTATGCGTAAGATAGCCCCGGTACTAATAATCGTAGTTATTGGTCTCTTAGTTGCGGTAAATCTACTTGGAAGAGAAGCAGAAACACCAGAAGAACAAGATACTACACCAGAAACACCAGAGGAAACACAAGAAGAACCCACCGAGAACCCCGAACAAACACCAGTAGAAGAAATAGAAGAAGAATACACACCACCAAGTCGCTACTCGAAGATACCTGATGATCTAGTCAAGCTATACCCAGAGGATGATCTAACTCCAGTATTCTCAGAGTCTGATGAGTATTATGATCCTGTGCCTGTCCCGGGACTCGTGAATACCCCGGGTGGTGAGGACTCATCATATGTCCTACCTGATGGCGAGACATTATACTTCTTCTTCACACCAGATGTTAGGGTACCTGTAGAGGGGCAAGTTACCGACGAAGTAACAGGCATATACGTATCACACCTAGTAGACGGCGAATGGACAGAACCCACAAGAATACTACTGCAAGACCCGGACAAGCTAGCTGGTGACGGCTGCGAGGTAATTATAGATGATGTGATGTACTTTGCTTCTGTAAGAGAGGGATATACTGGGATACACTGGTTCAAGGCAGACTTAGTGGATGACGAGTGGAGCAACTGGGTCTGTGTCGATAACTGGATGCAGACCTTCGAGTACGAGGTAGGAGAACTATACATAACATCTGATATGCAGAGCCTCTACTTCCACAGCGACAGAGAAGGCAGCAAGGGCATGCGAGACATCTGGGTTTCGAGGTGGACAGATGAGGGATGGGGCGAACCAGTAAATATTGAAGCAGTAAACAGCGAGACAGATGAGGGCTGGCCATGTCTCTCACCTGATGGAACCGAGTTATGGATATCAAGAGATTATGGTGTATGGAGGTCAAAGCTTGTTGATGGTGTGTGGAGTGAGCCTGAGCGTATGTTCTTTCCATTGGCGGGAGAGGCTACTGTCGATGATGCGGGTAACGTGTATTTTACACATCACTTCTTTGATGGCGATGTGATGCTTGAGGCTGACATCTATGTTGCTTATAAGAAAACACCCTAAACCATCTTTTTCACGTAATTTCAATGAATAATATTATAATTAAGTAAAAACTAGGTTACTTATCATTTATTTAACAAATATTGCATTGGTGTCAAGAGTGCGCGTCCAAAAACCCAGCGATTTACTACAAGTACTGAATAAATTCCCGACAACGGTCTTTCAAGCAGACAATGATCTAAATCTACTCTTCCTAAACGAGAAAGGAAAAGAAGTCACTGGCTACACTGATGAAGACATCGAGAAGGGTTTGAACGGTTTCGACATATTCATTGAAGAGGAACATGAGCAAGTTATAGAGAATATTAAAAACATGACAACGGGAACTGAGGACAATTATTACGAGCATAACGTCAAGATAAAAGACGGAAAAAAACTTCCAGTTAACATCTACGTTATTCCATTAATGCATGAGGGAAAGATTACTGGGTTCTGGGGCATAGCCCTTGATATCTCAGAGCGTAAATCCATTGAGGAAAGAACACGACGATACTCAGAGCACCTTGAGACTCTTGTTGAGGAGAGAACAAAGGAGCTACAAGAGAGTGAGGAAAAGTACCGTTTTCTGGCTGAGCAGATGAATGATATCATCTGGACCCTTGATATGAGCCTGAACACCACTTATGTGAGTCCAAGCGTGGAAAAGATACTGGGCTTTACTCCCGAAGAGCGAAAAAAACAGACGGTAATAGAGCAACTAACCCCGGAATCGTTAATCAGAGTACATAAGATGCTCTCAGAAGAACTCATCAAGGAAAAAAAAGGGAAATTGCCTGAACGTTATGTCAGCGTAGAGGTAGAGTATTTTCATAAGGATGGTTCTACACGTTGGTGTGAGAACATCATCAGCGGCATTAGAGACGAGACTGGTACATTAATTGGGTTTCACGGC
>JAOZIG010000199.1 GCA_026014515.1 Candidatus Bathyarchaeota archaeon
AGCACGTTACCGTTTAACCCACCTTGTGCCTCTCCAAGCTGAACAGTTACACAAAGCTGGTGACACAACTGGCTCTTACCGCTGCCGAACTCACCATAGAACTCGGTGAGGCTCTGAGTCTCGATACCTCCCTGTAGAAGAGTATCAAGGCTACTGCAACCAGTGGTGAGTTTTCTGATGTTTCGACGTAGCTCCACAAGCTCATCGCCTCTGACGAAGGTTATGGCTCTGGATTTTCGTGCAGCCTCTATCACTTTCTCGGCTACCTGTTCACCGATGCCAGCTGATACTAGCTCCGCTACTGTGGCTGTGCTGAGGGATTCGATTGTTTTGAAACCGATTTCCTTGAGTTTGTTCACTGTGGCTGGGCCTAAGCCTGGTATGTCCTCTATGGTCTGGTATGCTCCATTGGTTTTTTCGAGGTCTTCAGACATGGCTGCACCTTATGTGTATACTAAGAGTAGGTTGTTCCAGTGGTTAAATTCTATGGTTCTTCAGGTTCCTCAGAATCTTCTGGTTCAAGCTCAAGAATAAGAGGTCCCTCGTAACCACATTCTTCACAGTGGTACATTTGGGGTAGTATGCCGTAGCTTTCTTTGAGCTTTATTTTGGGGCTCTGACAGTTGGGGCAAAACACTGGACGCGGTCTTTGATGCTTTGACTTTTTGAGTATATCTATGATATCATCAAGTCTTGGCACGCTTACTGAACCTCGATGTTCTCGTCAGGGAACCCTAGCTTGATGAGAGTCTCATGTACTGTATCCCTGTGGTCACCCATTAGGAGAACCTGTTCATTTTTCGCTGTGCCGCCGCATGCGCACTTGTTTTTCAACTGGGTTGCTAAGTTGCCTAGATCCACTCCCTTGGAGTCAATGCCGTCGATGACGGTCCATTTTTTACCCCATTTACGTGTCTCTAAACGAATCCTGATCCGCTGCTCTTCCTTGCTCATCTCCTCGCATACGCAGAGGTCTTTGGGAAGTCCACAGACGGGACAAATTTCTGCCATTATCAACACTTTATCGAGACGCCTACTGTAAAAACTTTTGCACAATTCACAATGTTTTCATGTGTTTTAGGCGTTTTTGGAGCCTTTTTTCAGCCCTCTATTGAGTAAATTTAACTAAAACCTAGGTATAGTTCTGAAGCAGGCTAAACGCCTGAAGAGCCTGACCACTATCCAGTATGATGATAGTGTTTGTACTACAGCTGATGAACTCAACGATATTGACATTGTGACTCGCCAATAGATTGGTCACAAAGGCAACGAATCCTGGCGTATTCTCAACTGTTGGTGGACTTAACAATATCAGTGCTACTAGGTTTTTCTGGAACTGTACTTTTTCAGGTAGCTGGTTCTTCATGATGGTCTGATCAACCACGTAGACATATTGGTCAGTAAGATGTGCGGTCACAATATGGGGTATATCTAGCCTGATGGGGGAGATTACTACACCGATCTTGTCTTGAAGTCTTACCTTACTGTTCTTGAGTATTGATTGAACGGCTTCCTCGCGTAGAGACCGGTCCAAGCTTATCTCGTCAGCTACCCTGATCACGGCGGCTTTTACTGCCTCTAGGCTTCCTTCACCTATCTCTTCTTGGAGGACGCGGGCTAGGGCGCTGTAGTTGACTATTTTGAGGTTTAATGCGTCCAGTAGGCTTGGTCTCATCTGTATTGTTTCTCGGACCTGCTGGGCTATGCTCTGTGTTCTATCTGTGTTATCCATTGCCGTATTTGTTACATTTATGTCATAAGGTATAAATGCTTGCATCAGGTTGTCAGTGTTCATCACAAATAGAGGATAATTGCAATGGCTAAAGACAAAGTAGTTCTAGCGTACAGCGGTGGACTTGACACATCCATGATGGTCAAGTGGCTCCAACAGGAGTACGACATGGATGTCATCACCTGCAACCTAAACGTAGGACAAGACAAAGAGACCAAAGGCATAGAAGAAAAAGCATGGGCTATGGGGGCGATCAACCACTATAGCTTCGATGCACGTGAAGAATTCGCCATGGAGTACATCTTCCCAGCGATAAAGGCAAACGCCCTTTACATGGGAACTTACCCCGTGAGCAGCAGCCTCAGCAGGCCCCTCATCTCAAAGAAACTCGTAGAAGTCGCAGAGATGGAGGACGCGAAAGCAGTGGCACACGGATGTACAGGAAAAGGCAACGATCAAGTAAGGTTCGATATCACAATCAAGGCTTTGAACCCAAAGCTCAAAGTCATTGCACCCGTCAGGGAGTGGAAATTCGATAGAAAAGCCCAGATCGAGTGGGCAAAGGAACACGGTGTCCCTATCCCAGTTACAGCGGAAAGCCCATACAGTATCGATGAGAACCTGTGGGGTAGAAGCGTAGAGGGTGGAATCCTTGAGCACCCTGATGTTCAGGTGCCGAAGGAGGTCTGGGACTGGACTACTCCAGTTGAGTTAGCTCCTGATGAGCCTACTTTCATCAAGATTGGCTTCAAGGAAGGCGTACCAGTAAGTCTAGATAACGTGGAGTACAAGCCTCATGAGTTAATCAAGAAGGTACGTGACATCAGCGGCGTCCACGGTATCGGAAGAATCGAGCATATGGAGGATCGTATAGTCGGACTGAAGACTCGTGAGACCTATGAGGTTCCAGCAGCGGAGACCATCATCAATGCCCACACTGACCTTGAGAAGATGGTCTTGACTCGCCACCAGAAGCTCCTGAAGATGGAGATGGATATCAAGTGGGCGACAGCCGTCTATCAAGGACTCTGGGTTGACCCATACAAGGAAGACCTTGATGTCTACATCAACCACACCCAGAAGAACGTCACTGGTAGCGTGACCATGAAGCTCTTCAAGGGACAGGCGAAACCAGTGAGCCGTGAGAGCCCATTCAGCCTCTACGACTATAACTTGGCTAGCTTCGACATCAACACCCACTATGATCAGGGCGATGCTCTGGGCTTCATCAACCTCTGGGGATTACCAAGTGTTACAGCTTGGAACCTCAAGCGCAAGATCGCTGATGAAGGCATCAAAGAGATGGGCAAGAAGGTCGTCCCAGTCCCCACCGGGGACTCCTAGGTTCACACATTTCATACCTTTTCTTAATAAACAAGGACAGGGTTTCTATCCATAAGAGGTAGCCCAACCCTTGTCATCACGCGAAGAATCACTTATTGATATACTTGAACGAGCATTACCCCTTCCCCCCAAGATTATCGTAGGCTACAATAAGCTAGAACGGGATTTCACAAGCGGTGACGTTGCACGCGTCTGTGACATCAGCAGAAGTAGTGCCAAGTTCTACGTCAACAAGATGGTGGACCTCAGACTAGTCACCAAGGTACCCCACAAGCGCATGTACCAGAAGTTTGCTAACGCTAACAAGTTCAGCGACTGGTTGAAAGACCTATCAAAACTAGCCCTTGAGCCTCTTGAGTCGGGTCAACTGGAGCTTCCCGAGGAGGAATACTAGTGAGCCTCAGGGACATAGCCTCACCCAAGAAAAAGCCCAGAGAAAGATATACGCGCCAGCTTACCGCCAAACAGGTGCGGGCTATGAAGAAACGTGGCTATGATGCTGAGCGAGAACTTGTGCATATGCTGAGGGACGTAGGGTATGATGCGATACGGGTGCCTGTTAGTGCGCCGAGCAAGGAGCCTTTGCCTGATGTCTTCGCCATCAAGGATGACGCTATTCTGAGTATTGAGGTGAAGGCTCAGGAGCGTTACGCTTACTATAAGCGGGATCAGGTGCAGAAGCTTTTCGAGTTTCTTGAGATACACAAGATATATCCTCGTCGTTATGCTGTGCTTGCTGCCAAGTTCAAGTATAAGGGGTGGTGGTTTGATGTCGCCACCAAACTCGGAGACTATATGATTAAGATCGATCAGGGTATGACGTGGAACGAGTTATTATCCAAAATCTCCTAGTTTTACTTGAATACCGTTTATATACCATCCCTCTTAGATTTCTAACAGAATTATAACCAGTGATACTATGATCAAAGAATTAGAGTACAAGCAGGTAAGAAAGACCTGCCCTAAGAATTTTATACAGTGCGAGGCTACAAGCGAACTTGAGCCACTGAGCGAGATCATTGGACAAGACCGCGCAGTACAGGCACTACAGTTTGGCTTGGATATTCAGGAAGAAGGATTCAACATCTATGTGGCGGGTATGCCGGGAACAGGCAAGAAGACAGCCATATTGACTTTCCTTGAGCAGAAGGCCAAGACCATGCCAGTACCACCGGACTGGTGTTATGTCTATAACTTCCAAGATAGCCAGAAACCCAACGCCTTGAAGCTGCCAGCGGGTAAGGGCAGTGAGTTCGTCAAGGATATGGAGAAACTCGTTGACGAGATGAAGAAGGCGCTCATGACGGCTTTTGAGAGCGATGACTACGCTAATCGTCGCGAGGAGACCCTAAAACAGTACGAGGATAAGAAACAGGAACTCATGAGGGAGCTGAATAAGAAGGCACAGGAAGCTGGTTTTGCGCTTCAGCGTAGCCAGATCGGTATGCTCATCGTCCCTGTGATTAATGGTCAGATCATCAACGAGCAGCAGTTCAGTATCCTACCCCAGAACGTAAAGGAAGAGATACAGGATAGACGCAAGGAACTACAGGACGAGCTTAGGACCGCGTTTAGACAGTTTAGGGACGTGGATAGGGATGCTGAGTCATCTGTTGAGAAATTCAATATAGAGGTTGCCAACTTCGCTCTCGACCCATTGTTGGAGTCTATGAAGGATAAGTATGGTGAGATCGAGGAATGTATCGGTTACCTTGAGGCGGTTAAGAATGATATCTTGGAGAACCTGGGAGCCATACTTGGAGCACAACAGGAATCATCAAACCCACTTGAGGCGATGATGGGGAGAACAGCACCAGACCCCACAGAGCGTTATCAGGTAAACCTCATAGTAGACAACAGCAAGCTTGAGGGCGCACCTGTCATCATGGAGATGAACCCTGGGCACGACAAACTCTTCGGAACAACAGAGAAAGAGGCTCGATTTGGCGCACTGGTAACCAATTATACAATGATCAGAGGGGGCAGCGCCCACGAGGCAAACGGAGGCTTCTTGGTGATACCCATTGAGGAGCTCGCTCGTAACCCGGGTAGCTACGAGACACTGAAGCGCACTATATTGGATAAGAATCTGGAGATTGAGGAGCTGATGGCGCGTATGGGGTACATTGGCACAAAGAGTCTTCGCCCAGAGCCTATCCCATTCACCGCCAAGGTGATTCTGGTGGGCGAGACACGATACTACTATATGCTATATCAGGCTGACAGCGAGTTCAAGAAGGTCTTCAAGATCAAGGCAGAGTTCGACAGCACCATGGACCGTACCGCAGAGAATGTACAGGAGTACGCCAAGTTCATGTGCACCCTCAGCAACAAGGAGGGACTCAAACACCTTGACACCACGGGAATCGCCAGCATCGTAGAGTACAGCAGTAGACTTGCAGCCGATCAGGAGAAACTCTCTACACAGTTCGCTGAGATAAGCGACATCATCAGGGAAGCCAACTACTACGCACAGGAAAATGGCAGCGAGTTAATCACAGACAAGCATATTCGAGCGGCTATCGAGGCAAGGGTCTATCGTAGCAACCTTATCGAAGAGAAGCTTGGGGAGATGATTGAACGTGGTACGATTCTCGTTGATACAGAGGGTGAACGCATTGGACAGGTCAATGGTTTAGCTGTTCTCGGACTAGGAGATTATATGTTCGGCAAGCCTAGTAGAATCACGGCTAGCATTGGTCTCGGTAAGGGAGGAATCATCGATATCGAGAAGCAGGCTGAGATGGGTGGACCCACTCACACCAAGGGCGTTCATATACTCACAGGTTTCCTGACACAGCGTTATGCTAGAAAGCACCCTTTGAGTCTGACGGCTAGACTTACCTTTGAGCAGAGCTACAGTGGAGTAGACGGTGATAGCGCGAGTAGCACTGAGACATATGCGATGCTCAGCGCTCTTAGTGGGGTGCCAATCAAGCAGAATTATGCTGTAACTGGTTCAGTGAACCAGAAAGGCGAGGTTCAGGCTATTGGTGGCGTCAACCAGAAGATCGAGGGCTTCTACGACCTGTGTAAGGTTAGAGGATTGTCCGGTAAGCAGGGGGTCATGATTCCAGTGAGTAACGTGAGGAACCTGATGCTCAGGGAGGACGTGGTGGAGGCTATCAAGGATGGCAAGTTCCACATCTACCCTGTCGAGAACATTGATGAGGGCATCGAGGTCCTGACCGGTGTACCCGCTGGGGAGCCCAATGAGGACGGGGAATACCCTGAGGGTAGCATCAATTATCTGGTGCAGAAGCGTCTCGATGATATGGCGGAACTGCTTCAACCCAAGAAAAACAACGAGGAATAAACGCACCCTTTTTTATTCACCTTTTTCCCTATTTCAGGGAACGATAAATGTCTGATGATACATACGACGTTATCATTATCGGCGCTGGCCCAGCAGGTTTAACAGCAGCGCTCTACGCCTCAAGGCACAACAACAAGACCCTTGTTCTAGAAGGCAATAAGGTCGGCGGGAAGTCGCTTGAGGCTCACTGGGTTGAGAACTATCCGGGTTTCCCTGATGGTATCAGTGGACCTGACTTGATGGAGCTTATGCAGAAGCAGGCAACCAAGTTCGGCGCTGAGATCAAACAAGAGACAGTCATTGGTATCAGTGATCTTGGTGACTTGAAGATGCTGAGCACACGGAGCGGTGGATTCTATCAAGCAAAGAGCCTGATTATCGCCACCGGTGTTAGCAGAAAGAGCCTCAGCGTAAAGGGAGAGGGCGAGTTCAAGGGACGCGGCGTCAGCTATTGTGGTGTCTGTGATGGTCCATTCTTCAGGGATAAGAAGGTGGCTATCGTAGGTGGTGGACATGAGGCGGTTCATGATATTGAGGTGCTTGGTGAGACAGCTAGCAAGGTCTACGCGATTCCCGGTAAGAAAGGTTTCAGCGAGGATTACCCCGAGATCGAGCATTTAAGGAAAGACCCAAAGGTGGAGTTTGTCGAGGGAGCTAACATAACTGAGATTGGTGGAGTGGATTTTGTACAGTATGTGAAGCTTGATGATGGACGAGAGATCGAGTTAGACGGCGTATTCATCATCCTTGAACACATATCTACAAGCGGTATCTTATCCGATGCAGGTGTAACCACTGATGCTGGTGGATGTATACTAAGCGACAAAGACCAGAAGACCAATGTAGAGGGTATCTTTGCAGCGGGTGACTGCTGCTGCAAGGGACTGCAGATCGTCACAGCGACAGGCATGGGGGCCAACGCAGCTCTCAGCGCTATGAAGTATGTTAAACAGTTGGGAAGGAAATGAGGCGCGTAGAGCTATTCTTTAGCCCAGTTTGCCCATATTGCCCCCACGCGAGGGAGCTACTAAAACAGTACAAGATGAACCACCCGGATTTCGATTACGTGGAAGTAGATACCTACACTGAGGCTGGAATCGAACGGGGTATGAGTCTTGAGGTTATGGCTGTGCCTTGTCTCGTAGTGGATGATGTGATCAAGTTGTCGGGTTGGCCTTTCACAGCCGATGACATTACAAAAGCGGTTCAGTAGAAACCCTTTTTCTATAGTTTATTCTTTTCTGGGTTATGAGTCATAATATAAAGTATATACATGCACGTGAGATTTTGGATTCACGTGGAAACCCGACTATAGAAGTTGAGATCACGACTGATTCGGGATTTTTTGGACGCGCAGCTATTCCAAGCGGCGCTAGCACAGGCATCTGGGAAGCCGTGGAGCTAAGAGATGGAGATAACCAGTTCCATGGGAAAAGCGTCCAGAAGGCTGTACTGGGTGTGGAGAAGGAGATCCTACCAGCGCTCAAAGGCATGGATGTAACAAAGCAGAAAGAAATAGATTACAAGATGATCGAGCTGGACGGCACAGAGAACAAGTCCAGACTCGGCGGAAACGCTTTGCTTGGTGTAAGCGTGGCAGCGGCAAAGGCAGCTGCAGCAGCTGAGAAGAAACGACTGTACGAGTACATCAACAAGGATAGTAGCTTGCTTCCGGTGCCTTTCTTTAACGTCATCAATGGTGGAATGCATGCTGGGAACTCGTTGGACTTCCAAGAGTTCATGATCGCCCCCACGGGAGCCGAGAACTTCCATGAGGCGCTCAGGATGGGCTCAGAGATATACCAGCAACTCAAATCAAACCTCAAGAAACAATACGGCAAGGACGCAACCAACGTAGGCGACGAGGGCGGCTTCAGTCCACCCATGAAGACACCAGAAGAAGCCTTGGACATGATACTAGCCTCAGCAGAGGAGATGGGCTACGGAGACAAGACGGTACTAGCCATGGACGTAGCGGCTAGCAGCTTCTACAAGGAGAATGGCGCCTATAGGTTCAAGGGTAAGGAGATTAGCACTGGTGAGTTGATCGATGTCTACAAGGAGCTAGTAGCAAGTTATCCTATCAAGAGTATCGAGGACCCTCTTGAAGAAGAGGACTATGAGGGGTTCGTAGAGGCGACCAAGAAACTCC
>JAOZIG010000250.1 GCA_026014515.1 Candidatus Bathyarchaeota archaeon
CACCTCCAGGAGATCACCCGGTTGGCTGTGGTATGAAGCTGACTGTTAAGGGTGGAAAGCTTATCGACGTTGAAGGCGACGAGGAACATCCGATTACTAATGGTCGTCTTTGTGTAAGATGTCTGA
Organism: Candidatus Bathyarchaeota archaeon; assembly: GCA_026014515.1. Taxonomy (GTDB): domain Archaea; phylum Thermoproteota; class Bathyarchaeia; order TCS64; family TCS64; genus RBG-16-57-9. Next base: position 127 of record JAOZIG010000250.1, read on the forward strand.
CGCTCCCTGAGTATGTTCATCACCCTTCACGTATCACAAGTCCCATGAAGCGGAAGATGGAAGATCGCGGTAAGAACAAATGGACCAAGATCTCCTGGGACGAAGCTTGGGATATTATCGTTCCTAAGATCAAAGAATTTAAAGAGAAGCATGGTGCTGAGTCGATCATCGTTTTCGGTGGTACCGGTCGCCAGGCATGTCTTTATTACTACCCTCTCGGGTTTGCTTCAATCGGCACCCCGAATGTTTGTTACCCACTGAGTGGTTGGTCATGCTACGGCCCACGCTGTGCTATTACCGATTACATTCTCGGTGCTGGTTATCCTGAGATTGATTACGCTGGTTACTTCGAGAAGCGTTACGATGATCCGGGTTTCAAGCTTCCTGAGCTTATTGTTGAGTGGGGTAAAAACGCTCTTTACTCAAACCCTGATGGTTTCTTTGGCCATGCCCTCATCGATATGATGAAGCGCGGTACCCAGATGATCCACATCGATCCACGGATGACCTGGCTTGGTACCCGTTGTGCAGAAGTTTGCCAGCTGCGCCCAGGTACTGACTCTGCCCTGGCTCTGGCCTTCCTGAATGTCATTATCAATGAAGAGCTGTATGACAAGGACTTCACTGAAAACTGGTGTTATGGCTTTGAAGAGCTGCAAGAGCGTGTTCAGGAATACCCACCATCAGTTGTTGCCGGTATTACCTGGGTCCCTGAAGACCAAATAATCCGTTGTGCTCGCATGATCGCTAATGCCAAGCCTTGTGCTATCCAATGGGGTCTGGCTACTGATGAGAACCCCAACGGGGTTCAGATGGGCCACGCCATTCTGTCTCTTGCCGCTATTACCGGCAACCTTGACACCCCCGGTGGTATCACCCTCGGTCCTCCAGCTGCTCTGCTCGGTAAATGGCGTGTTGAAACACGTCGTAACTTGTCTGATGAACTGTGGGACAAGCGTATTGGTGCTAAGGAATGGCCAGCACTCAGCACCGCTCTGGCTACGACTCACCCTGACGAAACTCTTGACACTCTCGAAAGTGGCAAGCCTTATCGTCTGC
>JAOZIG010000446.1 GCA_026014515.1 Candidatus Bathyarchaeota archaeon
TATGTAATACATGGTGAGCTTCCCATGCTTAAGGTCATAGGTCTTCTGGTCAGCATCAAAATAGCTGGGCAACTCAACTAATCTTCTGTAGATTGCTTCCCACTCGGAACTGCACCCGGGGTGGTAGATGACACCAATGCCGGATTTGGTTCTCCAACCTTAGAGAATTGTTCCCCCTCTTTTATAGTGGCGGGGGATCCACTGTTGATTTCAGTAGAATTCGGAGAGCATAAATTTGCAGCCAGATTACTAGCTCTATTCGTCTGGTAGCGGATTGGTTTTTCTAGAGAGGAGCTTTGCTCGACATAACCAGTGTCGTGCATGATCACCCCCTCTTCACTGGAACGACCAGTGGTAGATGAAACTAATTCGGGATCGACACTCCAAGTGAAAAGTAGGCCCGAGGCGTACAACTCTTCGTACTCCTCGTAACTCTTCAATCTTGGGGCAAGCCCCGGGTGCAGTTCCAGCACCCGATTCTTAAAATTGTCAAAAGGTTCCTTCCCGTGTAGGAAGAACTCCTTAACAGCACACAGGAGGGCATTCCTGTTTCTCTCTTCTTCCATTTTCTCGGGGACACCACAGACGTAACAAAGACTCTTGTAGATCGACTTCTTCTGCAAGGGTCCAAAGATTCGCCCCCGATAGGGGAAGAAAGTCCGCTTGAGGAAAGAAAGCTGGTAGATGGTTTTCACTTCCATCACCTCAGCCTTTCCACCATCAGTAACGACATACCCAAGTTCAGCGAAAGCGGACACAAATGCTGGACCAGTAAATCTCTCTCGTATAGAATCACAAAACGAGAGGATGAGGTCATCGCCTACCGTGGCACCCCTAAGGTGCCGGGCGGGACTATTAAAGGTAGTCAACCTGAAATAGGTATAGTAGACACTCAATTTCAACACAACGGAATTGAAGTGAACAGTGTCACTACGCCCTGAACACAAACCCGAATCACAGAGGATCAAGTTCCCCTCAAGCATGAGATTGTAACGTCCCATCTTATAACACAACTTCTTGACTTTCTCAACATCCGCCGGGGAATAGCCCAACTTAGAGGCGAGACCGCCCATGAAGTTTATGTAATACATGGTGAGCTTCCCATGCTTAAGGTCATAGGTCTTCTGGTCAGCATCAAAATAGCTGGGCATCTCAACTAATCTTCTGTAGATTGCTTCCCACTC
>JAOZIG010000239.1 GCA_026014515.1 Candidatus Bathyarchaeota archaeon
TATTATCGGTGCAAACGCTGGTGACGTCGTAAGGGTTGTTCAGAAAAGCCAGACTGCTGGACGATACGAGAGTTATCGTTACGTGGTTTAATCCCCGTTTATCTCAGATAATATCACTATTGCCTCTCCGAGGCTTATATCCAGTCTTTGACTAAGTTCTTCAGGTGTTATATTCTTGTCTTCAGGCAGGATTACGTCTTTTGTATAGTTGAAATGGGCATGGTACATTGGTAGCTTTTGGGCGGTTTCAACGAGAATGTGCCATATGGGGTTATCCCTGTAAGCCTCAGCCATAAACTATGATGGATTTTCTATGGATTAAAGCTTAGCCTTGGGTAAGCTTATCATACATCTTATCGAAAGTCCAACGGATGCTGCTGTTGATCTCCCTGAGTCGGCGTTCTCCACCATAGTTGTGGATGGTTAGTGATACGATTTTTCCTTCCTCGTTGTTGACCTCATATTCCAGTATCTCGCCGGGGTCTAGCTCACCGTTTGCTGAGCGTTCTTGGTCTGTCTTACGCATATTATCCAGTACGCGTTCGATTAGAAAGCTCTCAAAAGGCGGTATATCAAGGGTGAAATCAAATGGCTCCGCTGGCGTGAAGATTATACTATGATTCTCTACCTGCATGACCCCTAGGACTGTTCCGTCTTTACTCGTGATACTTAGTTGATCTTCGTCTATTTCCTCTGTCTGGTCGGGTTCAGGCGCTGGTTCTGGTTCATCTTTTACCAGTTTATCCGCTGTTGTGAAGGTGCGGAACCCAGTGTTTACTATGAGTTTATCTATCTCAGCCATGGCGGTCTGTAGGTTACTCATTTCCTGTTCGAGTTCAAGTATGCGTTGCTCCATGGATTCCCGGAACTGGAGGAGTTTCTTTGTATCCTGTTCACTGCTCATAGCATTCCTCTACTTGTAAGATGGATAGGGGATTTAAAGGCATAACGTGATCTGATATAGAGAGATGTTAGGACGAAAATTCGTGGAAAAATACCTTGAGCTAAGCAGAGCCAAGGATAGTTTTCTATGTGTGGGAGTTGACCCCGCAACAGCCGATATGCGGGAAAAGTACACGATTCCAATGAAGTTTACAGAAGAAAAAGGTGAGGCGGAGGCGCTCAAAGAGTTCTGCCTTAACATGATTGAGGCAGTGACACCCTATGCGCCGGTGATCAAGCC
>JAOZIG010000348.1 GCA_026014515.1 Candidatus Bathyarchaeota archaeon
TGACATCAGCAAGTTCCCAGAGATGACCCCCGCTGAGGGAAGAGAGGTCAGCGAGACAGGTCACAAAGCCTTCAAAAAGATACTAGAACTACCCAAACCAACAGTAGCAGCAGTCAACGGTTACTGTTTGGGCGGCGGAAACGAGCTAACCCTCTACTGTGACTTCAGACTAGCTAGTGATAAAGCAAGATTCAGCCAACCAGAAGTCAACCTCGGATTAATCCCCGGATGGGGCGGCACCTACCTGCTCGGTAAGATCATTGGCAAGACCGCCGCTATGGACATGATCCAGACTGGTCGAAGAATTGAAGCCGATGAAGCCAAGAGCCTCGGACTATTAACCGCTGTCTATCCTGTCGCTGAGTTTGAAGCCAAGGTAGACGAGTTCGTCAAAGCACTGGTAGCTGGTTCTCCCGTCGCGCAGAAAGCCATCAAGACGCTTGTGAACAGAGACCCTGAGCTAGATGCTGCCTTGAAGGCTGAGGCTGATGAGTTTGAGAAACTCTGGGACCACCGAGACCTTCATGAGGGGATCGCCGCATTCAATGAGCGACGTAAACCAGAGTTCAAAGGCTTCTAAACTGTCTTAAAGGCGAGTACTTTTCCCTCGCCCTCATCCAAGTAGACAGCCTCAACGCGGTCACCAATCTTTACTTCATCGATTTCTCCAAGGATCATCCCTGTGATCATTGGGCCCTCATCGAGTTTGATGATACCAACCATGTATGGGCTCAGTTCTTGGAACCTAGTCAAAGGTACTCTGACCACGGTCATGGTCTTTATCACGCCTTTTCCATCGAAACAGTGCTCTGTTAGTGTGGTTGAACCGCATTTGTTGCATATCATTCGTGGTGGTAACATCATGTTATCGCATTCACTGCAGACGCATCCTAGTAGTTTTGATTCCTTCAATCCTTCCTTGAAACTATACACACTCAACAAGTCTACCTCCTATACACCTGCACCGTAACAGTGCCACCCGTAGCTCCAACGTTATGTGCCAAACCGTAAACAGGGTCCGAGACCTGTCTCTCCCCAGCCTGTCCTCGGAGCTGTTTGAACATCTCAACAACCATTCCCGCGCCAGTAGCGCCAACAGGATGTCCTTTCGCCTTCAAACCACCATCCGTGTTTATCGGCTTGTCACCGCTGAGACTTGTTCTACCCTCTGATGCAGCTTTTCCACCCATACCGGGCTCAAAGAAGCCAAGGTCCTCGCTTGCCACTACCTCTGCTATTGTGAAGCAGTCGTGTACACAGGCGAGATTGATGTCTTTTGGCTTGATCCTAGCCATCTCGTAGGCTTGTTTGCTTGCGACCTTTGACGCTGTCAGTGATGTTAATTCAGGTCTATCATGAAGCGCCATGGTGTCTGATGCCTGTCCTATTCCCGCAACATAAACCGGGGTATCAGTGTATTTCTTGGCAACCTTCTCTGAAGCAAGTATAGCTACCGCTGCACCGTCTGATATTGGACAACAGTCGAATAATCGGAGGGGGTCTGCCACCATAGGGTTCAGGTCTGATGTGAGGAAATCCATTGGGTCATCAAACTCAAGCCCCTTCCGTTTCCCGATCTTGTTGGCGATCTCCAGTATCGATTCCTGATACTGGGCTTTAGGGTTCAGTTTACCATTCTCATGATTCTTTATCGCAACATCAGCAAGCTGCTCCCACGTAGAACCATATCGGTCAAAATGAGCCGCAGCTATAGCGGCATACAAACCGGGGAAAGTAAAACCAACCGCCGCCTCATAGCTAACATCAGCCGCCATGGCAAGGGTATCAGTAACCTCACCAGTACCCAGAGTCCTCATCTTCTCGACACCCCCAACAAGAACAACATCATAGAGACCAGAAGCAATAGCCATTATGCCCATGTTTACCGCTGCACCGCTTGATGCACACGCTGCCTCAACACGAGTCGCCGGGATGGGGTTGATGCCTAGTGCATCAGCCATCAATGCGCTTGTATGACCCTGTTTCTCAAACATATCACTGCTGAAATAGCCGAGATAGAGTGCCCCCGAGTCCTTTAGGTTGAACCCATTGTCGACGCTTCCCGCTGCCTCCAATGCTGCTTCTACGAACATCTCCCGGCTCTGTTTCTCCGCGTGTTCCTTGTGATGAAACCTTGTCATCCCCGCGCCTATTACTGCAACGTTACGAGAAAGCGACAATATAATCAATAATCGCGTATGTTCGAAATAAATTAAAGCTTGTGACGTTCAAATCATCGACAAAAGACGAATGAAAAACAGAAAATTACTGATTTATAGATCATAGTAAACGTCAATAGTATATATAGTAATATCTGTAAGCTTTGAGGTTAGAAAACGTTAAAAATTGATACGCCAAGCTCCTTTTGGTGTTAAATGTGAGCACAGCTTTCGTGCTGATCAATACAGACTTAGGCGAAGGGAACGAAGTATTCGATGCCCTGAAAGAGGTCCCAGAAGTAAAGGAAGTCTACGGCGTGTACGGCGTATATGACTACGTTGTCAGGCTCGAAGCCGATACTATGCAGAACCTCAAAGACACTATCACAGTAAAGATCCGACGCCTAAATCACGTACGATCAACCTTGACCATGATCGTGGTCGAGTAAAAAAAGGGTTAAAGATACCCATTTTTCTCTAAATATTTCAATACTTTCTCCACACTCTCATCCACAGACTCATTTTCAGTGTCAACTATGATCTCTGGACTGGGTGGAGCCTCATACGGGTCATCAACGCCTGTAAAGTTCTTGATCTCCCCAGCAAGGGCTTTCTTGTACATTCCCTTAACATCGCGCTTGATGCACTCCTCGACACTTGCATCCACATAGACCTCAACATAGCTACCAATCTCTTCACGGGTCTGTTGACGACGGGCTATGTATGGTGAGACGAATGTTGCTAGTACGATTACATCGTTACGTGTGAGTAGCTTTGCAACGAATGTAACTCGTTCGATGTTCATGTCCCTGTCTTCTTTGCTGAACCCAAGGTCTCTTGTCAAGCCCTTGCGTACAATGTCGCCGTCAAGGCGTTCTACTTTTTTGCCTTTTTCTTTGAGTACCGTTGCTAGTTTGTCTGCGATTGTTGTTTTTCCGCTGCATGGTAGCCCGGTGAACCATACTGTTACTCCTTTACTCATACCAACACTCTCTATATAGTATTCCAATACAAGACACGGTGACGCCTAAAAACTTTACCAAAAACGCACCACATCCCAGAGCACAAAGAAAAACTGACGAAAGTGACGCGTCTGAATACGCCTAGCCCCATCACGCTCCCTGATGCTTATCGGCATACTAGATACCCTTGCACCAAGCCTAGCCGCCTCAAGCACAAAAGTACCACAAGTACACTCACCATAAACCATCATCTCAACAGCATATTCGCGTCTGATTGCCCTGAAACCAGTCCCTACGTCCTTCACTGGAACCCTGAGGCTTGTGAGCCATGTGAGAAACCATTCGCTCCAGTAAGGGAAGGATGGTCTTGCACCCATGACCAAGTCAGCGTTGTCGTCAATTATGGGTTGGACTAGTTTGGGTATCTCGGTTGGGTCGTGTTGTCCATCGGCATCAAGTGTGACAATAATGTCTCCCTGTGCTTCGCGCATGCCTCGTCTGATGGCTTTCAGTACCCCCATGTTATGAGGCTGCTCTATTACTCTAGCTCCCGCTGCTTTCGCGTTGATGCTGGTGTCGTCTGTGCTTCCATCATTCACAACCAATACCTCAGAGACAAAAGGTAGACATCGCTCTACAACTGAGGCGATGGTCTTTTCCTCAAAATAAGCCGGAATCACGGTAGAGACACTTGGTTTTGTCTCCACCATCCGCGTTTACTCCTTTAAACGGTACTCGATGAGCTGCTTGACGCCTTCTCTGACTGTCCAGTCGTTCTCGAATCCAAGTTTGCTCCTGATCTTTGTGAGATCATAGCTGAACTTTTTTGTCTCACCCTGCCTTGGAGGCATATTAACGGCTTCAGCGTTATCCCCTGTTGCCTTTTTCACTTCCTCCATGGTCATAGAGGCAATCTCATTGATGGTCAATGTCTCGCCACCCACGTTGAAAGCCTCACCACCTACACCGGGGACTGTCATGCCTAGCATCATGGCTTTCGTGATGTCCTGAACATGCACAAAGTCTCGGCTATACTCGCCGTCACCATAGACTGTGATCTTTTCACCGCTGAGAGCCTGATTCACGAACTTGGGGATTACTGTACCCCACCGCGTGTAGAGTCCAACACCATAGATGTTACCAAAACGTAGGTTCACAGTCTCGATACCATAATTATCATAATAAGTATCGATCACCTGCTCACCCGAGACCTTAGTAACCCCATATAGGTTCAGTGGACGCTGTGGATGGTCCTCGGTGACTGGCATCTTCTGGGGTACACCATAGGTTGCGGCGCTGCTGCAGAATACGACTCGTTTGATGTCCAGTTTGCGTGCTGCCTCCATAACTTGGTATGTGCCGTAGACGTTTACTGAGACAGCTTCCTCTGGTTTCTCGTTGCATAATACGAGTCCCGGAAGAGCCGCTAGGTGCGCGATGGCGTCACAGTCTTTCCATTTCTTAGTAAGTAAATCTAGGTCTCTGATGTCTCCGATTACCCGCTTTGCTTTTTTCCCGATTGGGTGTTCAGATAAGTGGCTGTATTTGCCTATCATCTGGTTATCGACGCTGACAACCTCGTCGCCTCTTTCAAGTAGCTTCAATACGAGTGTCGAGCCGATGTATCCTGCTCCTCCAGTTACCCCTACCTTCATCTTGTTCACCAAAAATACGTATAATAAGAATAAAAGAAGGGAGGTTAAGCTGTCCACTTGATCTTGGGATCAATTGTGTGACGCATAGCCTCGATACGATCCTTGTACTCCATGAGCTTGGGGATCGTGATATGAAGCTCATCCTCCAGACTGTGTGTTGGCTTGAAGCCTAGGTTTGGTAGATGCTCCATATCGGGCTCATAGTAGTGCTCCTCAGCCTCGAGACGTGGGTTGGGGATATTCCATATCTTGCCCTCCAGTCCATACTCGTTGGAGACCTTGGATACGCGTTCAGCTAGCTCGTTGACGCTGTATGTCTCGTCGAACTGGTTGAAGACCCTGTACTCGCCTTCCTTTGGTGGGTTCTCGATGGCGATGGTGAAGCACTGCATGCTGTCACGTAGAGCAAGGTAGCCTCTTGTCTGTCCACCCTTACCATAGGGTGTTAGCTCGTGTCCGACTACTGCCTGTGCACAGAACCTGTTGATTGCTGTACCAAACACCTCGTCAGCATCATACCTTGTGAGGAGATCATCGTTGACCATCTGTGGTGTGTTCAAGCCGTGGACAACGCCCTGCATTACGTCAGTGGCTCTGATGCCCCATATCTTGTTGGCGAACATGAGGTTCCATGTGTCGTGGACTTTTGTTAGGTGGTACCAGCTTCCGGGTTGTCTTGGGAAGGGTAGCTTGTCCTTGCGTCCACGGTACTCTATCTCGAAGAATCCTTCTGGGATGTCTACGTTTGGTGTACCGTACTCGCCCATGGTTCCTAGTTTTAGTAGGTGGCAGTTTGGTACGTTGTCTTTGATTGCGAATAGAATGTTGTTGTGTCCTATGATGTTGTTTACCTGTGTGAAGTTGCAGTGTTCAACATCTATCATGCTGTAGGGTGCGGCTGGTATCTGTCCAAGCTGGACGATACAGTCTGGCTGCTCTTTCTTGACTGCCAGGTCTACGAATGCTGCCTCTGTGAGGTCTCCTTTGTAGAAGGTGAGGTCATTGCCTGATGCTTTCTTGTAGGATTCAACTCTTTCCTTCATTGATTTTATTGGGGTGATGCTCTGGCTGCCGATCTCTGAGACCATCTTTCTGCGTAGTCCGTTGTCGATTCCGCTGACTTCGTGTCCTTTGTCTGCGAGGTACATGCTGAGTGTCCAGCCTAGGTAGCCGTCCATTCCCATTATCATTACTTTCATTGAGTTCACCATTACTCCATTCTGAGTATATGTTACTACTTTTGGATGGTAAGTTTATCTCTTATAAATCCTCTTATCTAACCTCTTACTACAAAAGGTGAGTAACATGGAACCCCAGATCAACCAAGTGAAATTCCAGCTAACCAACATGGGACTCAACGAGTACCAAGCATCAGCACTAGCACACCTCATGTTCCTAGGAGAAACAAAAGCAACAACCTTGAGTAAATCAAGCGGAGTCCCAAACGCACGAATATACGGTGTCCTCGATGAACTCAGCCAGAAAGGATTGATCATCATCAGACCCGGGAGACCAGCTCTTTATGCTCCATTGACGCCCCAGGAGATAGCTGACGCATTGGAGACAGCGACCCGTGAGGATATCAGGCGAGAACTCACGATAATCCAATCCTATAGGGGTGAGTTTGAGAATGCCTCAGAGAAGGTGTTCATGAAGGCGGGTACATCTGAGCAGCGTACAAGCCTCATCAGGATAATCAGCGTGGGGGAGGTAAGTCTGGAAGAGACGAAAAAGCTCTACAGGCAGGCAAAGAATATGTTGTTGATCTCTACTCGCGCCATGGAGTATTTTGATGAGGTTAAGGATGAGTTGCTTGGGGCTTATGAGCGGGGCGTTGATGTACGTATGCTGATGAGGAAACCTGTCTCTTTGAGCAGTGAGGATGCTGAAAAGCAGAAAGAGACTATCGCTGAGCTCAGAGGGCTTATTGGCGATGATTTCAAGATGAGGTTCAGTGATGCGGTGGAGATCAGAGGCTGTATCATTGACCATGAGACTGGTGGAAAGGCGTTATTCTTGGTGGAAGAGGAAGGTGTACCATTGTTCCTCCGTGAAGCCGCATTAACCGCTCACCCAGGTGTAGCTAAGGCGCTGGGTAGTATGTTTGAGTTGAAGTGGCGTAGCGACTCAGAGGCAGCCTAATCCCTTTTAACCAGTTGTCCATCAGATTCCTGTAGACTATAGATGCCTAGATGCAGTAAATGCGGCGAACGCAACGATCCCAACGATGTTTATTGCTGGAGATGTGGAGCAAGACTTCCAGCGGATTACCGGGTCGAGGGTTTTGATGCATTGCTTAGTGATTTCAGGGTTCAGAGCCTCTGGGCTCTCAGGTTATTCGCGTACCTCATTGACATGTTAATCGTTGGCGTATTGTCTTCACTTCTATCTGTATTCGCTTTTCTGCCCTTGCTGATTGGTTCTTTGTTTGGTGGCAACTGGACTTGGAGGGGTATCTGGGCTTTGCCATTGTATCTTGGTTTGGCTCAGGTGGTTTACTCTGTTATACTGGAGTGGATATATGGTGCTACATTTGGGAAACAGATTCTTGGGTTGATGGTTCTCTCAAGAAACAGTGGCAAACCCGGATTGTACAGTATCTTTATTCGTAATATCTCTAAGGCGCACTGGGTTTTGCTGGTGATTGATTTCATAGGTGGGGTGGTAACCACTCATGTTCCCCGTGACAAATATCTTGACAAGATCAGCGGAACCTATGTGACTCATAGCGGAAAAGGCATCAATATTCCCTTTATTCCCCGTCCTAAGGTAATCGTATCTGATTCGCGGGAGATTATTCCCCTTGATGATATACGCAAGTTTGATCCCTTCTCGATTGTGAATTTCGGTGTCTTCCTGGTTGTCACAGCTACCATCATCATGAATACGCCATCAACCATTGGTGCGCTGATTGGATGGATCGCGTCCATCCCGGAGGCAGGTTTGACTGCTCCTCCTAATGTGTTGCTTCAGGCAGCTTACTGGTTCTACATGGCGATGGGTATTTGGGGTATTGTCGCCGGTGTGCTCAGATATTTGCTACGTATCTATCCACTGAAGTCGGTGCAGGAGGTATTCAATGGAGCCTTCAGTTTGGTGCTAGCTGTTTTTATCCGGTTCTATATGCAGGGCGTATTCAACTTCACATATTTTGTGAGTAGTGTGATTATTTTCTTTGTTGCTCAGATCATTTTTGGGGTATTCTATTGGCGATACTCTGAGTAATCATTTAACGTAGAACCCCAACATATTCTGGAACACACTTGAAGGCACTAGTAACTGGAGGCGCAGGGTTCATAGGAAGTCACATAGTTGACCATCTCATCGAGAAGGGTAAACCTGTTCGTGTTATAGACAACCTAACATCAGGGAGTATGGATAATCTAGCCCAGTGGCGTGACCATGGTTTATTCGAGTTCGTTGAGGCAGATCTGCTGGACAAGGAAACCCTATTTGATGTGGTTAAAGGCTGTGATAAGGTCTATCATCTTGCCGCCAACCCTGAGGTGAACGCCAAGAAAGCATCCCCAGATGAACACTTCAAGCAGAATATCGAGGCAACCTTCAATCTTCTAGAGGCCATGAGGAGTAGTGGTGAACAGAGGTTCATTGCTTTTGCATCTACTAGTACTGTTTATGGTGAGGCCATGCAGTTACCGACTCGGGAAGACTATGGGCCTTTGGTGCCTATTTCA
>JAOZIG010000337.1 GCA_026014515.1 Candidatus Bathyarchaeota archaeon
CGTTCGCTCAGATACAGAAGCAGTTTCCTGATTTCTATAATTATATGTCAAACGTTCAGGAAGTATCGATCCGCAGTAAATGGACATGCTGGATATTCCCCCCCATAGGTCGCGGAGTTAGAATAAGAAGTTAGAGCAGGTAAGGCAGAAATACCGGCAGACTTGTACGTCAGGGGAGTTGGCCCAAGGGTGAGTAGTGTGATAGAGCACATCAACTAGAACCTCGGCATGACAGTCAACTAAGCAATGAAAGAGGAGCAGATCCAAATCGCCAATACACCTAAAGTCACCTCGAGCCAGAAGGAGGACAGTTTGGAGAAGCAGAGGTACTATTATTTGAAAGAGTTCGCAGGACCGACGCATGACGGAACCATCCCGCCCCTGCCATCCACTATATTCCCACAGTGCAGCCAGATGAGACTTCATGGCTTAATCACGTAGTATATCCCTTTAGTGTTTACCCCTCTAGAGGCTCCGTGATTCCTACCAAGCCAGGACGATCCTGCGGGACGTGAATCCTTTGGTAGGCTAAGCCAGGAAATCTCAAGTATTACAGTAATCACCCGAAAGCTGTCTCCCACTTGAGCACGGGACCATTGTCTCGATGCCAGATGGTGATTGCGCCATTTACGCAATCAACATGCTATTCTCTTTCAGCAGCGTAGAAGAGAGAGAGAGAGTCATGCACATACTCTTACTCCACAGAGTTGGAGGTGACGCCCTCACAACCACCTTCATAACTGCTCTGCTTCACACTACGTCAGTCAGCACTCGCATACACACAGATTTGTAAAGTGCAGCGAACACCGCTAATCAATATCCACACGTCAACGCTTTGATTATGATCAAGAACGATCACGGGTATCATGCGTACGCATACTTCGCAATCAGACAAGACCACTTGGCGAAGTCGCAGCAAATTGTGCGACCAGGGAAAGAACAGGTTCTCGAAGAGTTCATCCCTAGATCCACATACGGCGGGTCTAAGACCAAGTAATAGAGGATAGAAGAACGTAAGTAGTAGAAGGCGCCTGTATAGATGCGCAAGAAACGTGTTCACAAGACCAAAGCCGTTAGAGAGCCAGCTCAGCAGAGCACGGAAGACCATCCCGCCCCTGCCGAGCTGTCTCCCACTTGAGCACGGGACCATTGTCTCGATGCCAGATGGTGATTGCG
>JAOZIG010000089.1 GCA_026014515.1 Candidatus Bathyarchaeota archaeon
TACGAGGTTACTGGAACTGGGTTTCCCTTGGTGCTTCAACATGGTATGACGAGTAATCTTCACATATGGGAAAAACATGGATACGTAGAACCATTATCCAAACATTATAAGCTTATTTTGATTGATGCTCGTGGTCATGGAGAAAGCGACAAACCCCATGACCCAGAGAAATACCGCATTGAGTATATGGTGGGTGATGTTACATCGGTTTTAGATGATCTTGGAATCGATTGTGCTCATTTCTTTGGTTACTCCATGGGTGGAAGGATTGGGCTCGCTGCTGGGAAATATGCTCAGAACCGGTTTTGTTCTCTTGTCATCGGTGGAAACGGGTTAAAGGAGAAAGACTCCAAGGAACAGATAGAGGAACTCCAAGCCTATAGTCAAATGTTCAGGCAAGGTGTGGACACTGTTATCGCTACGATGGAGAAACGAAGAGGCAGAAAACTGAATGAATGGGAACGGGATAAGTGGCTTCAAAGCGATCTAGAGGCGTTGGATGCTTATTGTTCCCTTTATGAGAACATAGGGATGGTTGATTTTCTGCCTAGGGTGGAGATTCCATGTCTTTTGTTTGCTGGTTCATTGGACCCGTATCCTCATGGGGCATCAATGAGGTGTGTAGAGCTTATGCCTAATGCGGAGTTCTTGTCTCTTCCGGGGCTTGATCATGGTGGTGCTTTGCGTGAGAGTGCTCTTGTGATTCCCCATGTATTGAGGTTTCTTAACCAAGTTACCACTTCAATGGGCTAACTTGCTGCATATCCCCCGGATACTTCATTTTAAATTATCTTGAATCGTTACTCTATCATGGTTAGTGCAGAGCAGTTATTTGACGAGATGGCGGATGCAATCGAGTGGCTAGACGACGAGAAATCCATGGAACTAGTGGAGCAAGCAATATCTGAGGAAATAGATGCTGTTGATATTATTGAGAAAGGGTTTACCCGGGGTTTGAAAATAGTTGGTGACAAGTTTGGAACCGGTGAGGCTTTTCTTACCGAGCTGGTAGCGGCGGCAAACATCATGGAGGATGTCTCGGAGCGGTTATCCCGAGAGCTAGCAGTCTCTGATAAAAGGGTCGAGAAGAAGGGGGTCTTTCTTGTTGGTACCGTTGCTGGTGATGTTCATACAATTGGCAAGAATATACTGAAGTCATTGCTTGAGGTCAACGGCTTTGAGGTAATTGATCTCGGTGAAGATGTTCCCACTAAGACCATTGTTGAAAAGGTCAAGGAGATAAAACCAGATATCCTCGGGTTATCAGCTCTGATGACAACAACTATTACTGAGCAGAAAAACGTGATAAAAGCCCTTGAAGAGGCTGGAATCAGGGACAGCCTAAAAGTGATGGTGGGGGGTGCCGCTGTTACAGAGAAATGGTCAGGGGATATAGGTGCTGATGGCTACGCCGAGAATGCCTCTGATGCTATACAGTTAGCACTACAATTGCTCGGGGGAAACTAGATGGAGTATAAAGGCGGCAGATTCAGCGTTCTAACACAGGATCAATTATACGACATCCACATGGCAACCTTGGAGGTTCTCGAAAAAACCGGTGTATTGGTCAAGGAGAAAAACGCGCTTAACCTGTTGAAGGACGCGGGGGCAACCGTTGACGAGGAGAATCAACGAGCATACATACCCCAGTACCTAGTGGAAGAAGCTATTCAAAAAACACCAAAAACCATCAAACTCTGTGGTAGAGACCCTAAAAACAATTTACGAGTCGAGGGGAACCGGAGCTACTTTGGTCTTGGCGGTTCAGGCATCTATATGCTTGACCCAGATACCCTTGAAAGAAGGACCGCTACAAAACAGGACCTTATTGATTCGACTCGTCTCGCTGACTCATTGGAGAACATTGATTTCTTGATGGGGCTGATAATCCCACAAGATATAGACCAGACCATATGGGACCGGTACAGCGCCGAGGTTAAACTGAAAAACACCATGAAACACTGCTTCACAGGAGCCTTAGGTGAAGACGGTGCGCGTGATGTGCTGAAGATGGCTTCTCTGGTAGCTGGTGGAGAGGAGGAGTTAGTCAAGAGTCCGTTGTTTTCCTTTATTCTCTGTACTGTAAGCCCGTTGACTCATGATGAACGGAATACTGAGACCGCTATGGAGCTTGCCAGACACAAGGCGCCCATCATATTTGCATGTGAGTCTATCTGTGGAGGAACCGCGCCAATTTCTCTAGCTGGAACATTGGTGTTACAGAACGCGGAGGTTCTTAGCGCTACACTGATAGCTCAATTGACAAACCCGGGTACTCCTGTTATCTATGGTGCTGTTTCGAGTCCAATGGATATGCGTAATGGTAGCATTGTCATGGGGGTCCCAGAGGTAGCCTTAATGGGTGTAGCTGTAAGCCAGTTAGCCCAGTATTATGGAATCCCCTTGTATTCGATGGCGGGTATCACTGACTCAAAGGTCCCTGATGCTCAGGCGTCATATGAGAAGGCTTTGCAGCAGGTTCTTGTAGGGTTTACCGGTGGGAACCTGATTCATAACGCGGCTGGGATGCTAGATAAGATGATTACAGGAAGCCTTGAACAGATGGTTATAGACAACGAGATCATTGGCATGGTGAAGCGCATCATGCGGGGCATCGAGGTAAACACAGACACCCTAGCCGCTGATGTGATCGATAAGGTGGGTCCCGGTGGGCATTTCCTTGGCGAGAAACACACACGAAGGCTCTACAGGAGTGAACATGATCTATCTGTTCTGAGTGACAGGTTGACTCGTGAGGCTTGGGAAAAGGCTGGGAGAAAGGATGTGCTTGTCCGGGCTAAGGAAATGGTGAAACAGAAGCTGGAGAATCATCAGGTAGAGCCTCTTGATGCTGATGTGTCCAAGGAAATGGACAGGATTATCCTAGAAGCAAAGGCAAGGTATTCTCAGTAAACTACCCCTTTTTTCTTTAGTTAATACTATATTTGTCTAGGTTTCAATCAATACGGTGTCAATGGATTATTATCAAGACTTGAAGAAATACACTGAACTACCCGGCCCCATGGGGCATGAGGAAAGAGTTCAGAAACAGTTTATTTCTGATCTTAAACCCTATGCTGAGACAGTTGAATTAACAAGCGTTGGGAACGTGGTGGCGAAGATCGGTGGTACGGGTCGAAAGGTGGTTGTTTTTGGTCACGCGGATGAGATCGGGTATTTTGTGTTGAGTATCACTGATGATGGGTTCCTGCATATTACCAAGGGGAATCAGAACAAGCTCACGTATCCCTATACTATTGTGGGACAGAAGGCATTGGTAGTTGGAGACAAGGGTGATGTACGGGGTGCTTTTGTTTCTTCCAGTGGTCATGTTTTGGCTGTTAAGGAGCGTGATCAATCCCTTGAGCAGTGGAATATCGTCGTCGATGTAGGTGCAGATAGCAGGGAAGAAGTGGAGGCGATGGGGATTCACGTTGGTTCTCCCATAATCTGGAACCCAACAACAGAACGTCTAGGGGACAAGGTGTTTGGGAAGGCTATGGATGACCGTTTCACTTTTCCCATAATGATTGAGTTAGCTAAGAGAGTCAAGGACAAGGAACTGAACTGTGAACTGTATCTAGCTGCCACTGTTCAGGAAGAAGTGGGGCAGCATGGAGCTAAGGCTTTGTCGCGTAATGGGTTCGATGTCAGTATTGCCTTGGATATTGGAATAGCCGGGGATTATCCCTCTGTGGCTAAGGGTCGAGCAACCGTAGAATTGGGTGCTGGGCCTGTTATCGTGTACAAGGATGGTGGGACTCATTATAACATGGATATTATCAAAGAGCTTCGGGTTTCAGCGGAGAAAAATGGGGTTCCTTATCAGCATGGTATCTTTGAGCATTATGTCAGTGATAGTGCCCATATGATAGCTGGTGGCTCCAAGGCGGTTCTACTCTGTACTCCTACAAGGTATAGTCATAGTCCCATAGAGATGATTCACCTTGGGGATATGGAGCAACTTGTGCAGTTATTGGTTGGTTATGTGACAGATTAACCACCTTTTTTTACATTATTTCCCCGTTAAGGTGACGGTTTTTTACGTATTTCATGGTCTGTTCTGGTTGTTTCTGGGGCTGGTTTCCATTAAAGGAGCCCTATTTTGACTGGGATGCTGGTACCCCCCCCTCCCCTCTCAGTGATTTTGGTATATGTTTAAAGCCAAGTCTGCGTGCATGGTGCATAATTAAGGGATTACAAATTTGGGGCTTACCAGTAGACTAGAGACGGTGTTACCGAAGAGTCTTCCAAGAGTGTATTATGAGCTTCTCTTTATCGGATTCAACATAATCACCGGGATGAGTCTATCATCCAGTTTCTTATCATTGTTAGCTGATGAACTTGACCCATCTGGAGCACTAGTAGGTATGGTGGTATCAGCATGGTTTCTCTCACGAATATTCATAGAGTTACCAGCGGGTATCATCAGTGACAGGATTGGACGCAGAACCTTGTTCGTAGGCGGCTTGGGTATGAGTCTTATAGGTCCAGTGTTATGCAGTCAAGCCTCAAACATCTACATACTGATCATCGGGCGCTCAATCTGGGGACTAGGCGCAGCCCTCTACTTCAGCAGCAACATGGCGTTACTGATGGATATTTTACCTGTGGTTACCCGTGGTAGCGCCCTTGGTGTGTTTCAGGGTATAGAGAGTGTCGGAAGCTTCATCGGTGCACCCATTGGAGCATACCTGGCAACCGTGTTCAGTTTCCGTCAGGTCTTCTATTTTACGATAATCTTTGTGGTAATCAGTTTCATAGTTGCCCTCAAGTCAACCGAGATGCGTGAAATAACAAAAAAATCAGAGTCAAAAAACAAGCTTTCGCTCAGGGAGATCACTGCTGGTCTGGGAAACTGGAACATCATCACTGTTTGTCTAAGCGTGCTTCTACGTATGCTTGTGATTCAGGGAATATTCCAGACCGTATTACAGCTATACCTGAACAAAAACATGGGGCTCACCGTAGGTGATATCGGTTGGGTTGTAAGCATGAAGGTTGCTGGTCAGGTTGTATTCCTCCTGATCGCGGGATACTTATCAGATAAGTTTGGACGAAAACCCGTACTAGCCATAGGTTTTGGAGTAGGCGCATTATCCCTCGCAGCGTTTCTACTGAGTAACAACTTCAATGGGCTCCTCTTCAGTGGGCTTCTCGGTGGTATCGGTGAGGGGTTGGGGATGACTACGTTGATGGCTTTGTTGACTGATGTTGCACCTGATAATGCCCGTGGTGGTGCTGTGGGGCTTTATAGAACCTTCATGGATCTAGGTGGGTTCTTTGGTCCCATCTTGTTCATGATCTTTTACGGGTTAGGTGCCTCTATTCCGTTTTATGCTGGGATTGTGATTATCGTAGCGAATATCCTGTTGATATTGAGTGCTAAAACAAGATAAGAGAGGTTATTCCCTCTGGTAGCTGTCTTGTGTTTCTCTTTTTTCGATAGTTTTAACAAGAGTTCAGTTATGAGTAGATGGGTATCTCCGGTGTCTTTCCGCGTAGAAATAGATTCATCTTTTGTCGAACTCGTCCTTAATTTACCCATTATCGATGATGCCTTAATAGATAGAGTGGTTCAGCATGAAGCCGCTAAGGGCATATACAGTCACGCCTTCAGGTTTCATAATACGGACAAGACCATTGAGGATTTCTGGCTTGAGCGACTAAACAAATCCACACGTGATGGTTATTATGAGAATGTTCAACGATGTCTAGAATATGTGAATGATCACCTAAGCGACTTTACTGATGCTTTCCACGAGCTTGAGGCGTATATTCCACCCGGTATTGACTTACCGACTACTCTTTTCCTAACCGTTGGATATGATATCGGTATAGTGAGTGAAGGCTGTGCGTATCTAAATCTGGGTCATAGCTTGTTCCATATGAATAAACGTGAGCTTCTCTATTTCGCGATGCATGAGCTACATCATGTCGCGTATACTCACTATCAGCCAATATACTCCTTTGACGATGTGAAAACCCGTGGTGATCTCCACAAGGTCATAAAATACTCAACGCATCTTGAGGGCTTGGCTGTCTATGCTCCATATGACAGGAGACGAAGAGAGAACGGGTTTTCACACAGCGACTATCTCTCGCTTAACGACGAAGAGAAGACCCATAGGTTAGTAAAAAATTACTTTGATACTCTCAATGCTGCTGCGTCTGAGCCAGATAAAGCACTGGCTGCTGAAGACTGGGCGATCCTTGATTTGATGAGTGGTGAAGATAGGTTATGGTATGTTGTCGGCGCGTATATGGCTGAGACCATTGACCGGCATCTTGGACGAGCATCGCTTGTCTCAACAATAGAAAAAGGGTATGACTCCTTCTTCGAAACCTATGGAGCTGCATTAAATCAGAAATAGTTTGGGAAAAGGAAGGTGCTTATTCTCTTTTCAGCACCAAACCGGGCGTCGCCCCAGTGTGGATGTTGTTATCGACAACTATTTCACCGTTTACTATGACGTAGGGTATTCCTTCTGGTAGCTGTCTTGGTTCGATCTGGTTTCCTTTATCCGTGATGGTCTCGGGGTCCCAGATGGTAATATCTGCAATGGCTCCGGCACGCAGTACTCCTCTGTCTGTTAGTTTGAACTTCTCAGCAGGGCTACCTGTTATCTTCCGTACGGCTTCCTCGATGCTCATTATCTTAGCCTCGCGGACGCTACGTCGTAGATAGCATGCGAATCCACCATAGCTGTTCTGGTTGGGATAGCTTGGAGGGTTATCATTACTCTGTCGTGTCTGATCAACGGCAAAAGCGTCAATGCCAATCATCATCGCTGGGTGCTTGTAGAACTCAAGCTTCATAGAGTCATCATTGCTTCTTCGCTCGACCCGTGTATATGGGTCAGCGATAAGTATGTTGAACAATGCCTCAATATCATCTACGCCTGTTTCCTTTGCGATCTGAGCCACAGTCTTATCCACGTTTTCCTCAACCTCGGATATGGCGATGTGCATCGCGGCAGCCAAATGGGGGTTGATGTTAGGGTTCAAACCATAGTGTTTACCCGCCCATATGCTTGCCTTGATCTCTTCCCTGAACTCCTTCATTTTTAGTGCCTCAGCGAACTGTTCTGGTGTTCCTGCGATCTTCAGCCAAGGCTTGAGGCTGTGAATCAGCCAAGGTGATGTCCCGAGACCTCCAGTGAGGTGATGAGGTATCTCGTCAAAGTTTACATCTAGTCCCTCTTCACGGGCGTCATCGATGAGTCTAAGAGTTGCTTGTAATGCCTCCCAAGCTAGTTTATCGTCACCGGGTGTGACATCAAAGAGTACTCCAAGGTGGCTTACCTGTACAGGCATCTTGGCTTTTCTGCCCACATCAATTGCCTCTAATACGCCTTTGGATTTGTTTGGTGGGAACTCGCCGGGGCGTCTGGGTTTTCTGTGCCCTGTTCTGAGGCTGTGGCTAGCGTATACGCCATCATACTTGGCTGCCATTTTTGCGCATGCAAGTATCTCATCGAAGTCAGCGTAGATACCTGGGTCATAGTCTCGTCCAACCGATATTCCTCTGCACCCATCAAGCATTGCTTGCTCGGTGTGCTTGACCATCTGTTTAACCTCTGATTTGGTTGCTTTGCGTTCAAAGTCTGGGCCCATTACCAGTGCCCGTATGTCTCCGTGTCCAACCAGTGGCACATAGTTAGGGCTGATACCTGTTTTCTCTACTCTTTGGAAGAACTCCCCCATGGTGGTCCAGTCGATCTCCCAGCCATAGACCTCCTTGTGGCGCCGGTTAAGACGTTCTCGTGGCTGAAGATGATTCTTCACATACATGTATGGCTCAATATCAGAGTACAAGTCTCCGAGAACCCATGGTAAACCAATCCATTCTCCAAATGGACCGGGACTATCACCACACTGTCCACCAACAAAGGTTGTTATTCCTTGGTACAGGAATCCTTCGGCTTTTGGGTAGTAGAGTATGCTGAGGTCTCCATGGTTATGAACATCAATGAATCCCGGTGTGACCGCCATGCCTTTAGCGTCGATGACTGTCTTTGCGTCGCCTTTGATCTCTTCTTTGGATAATGCGGTTATTCGTTGGTCTTTGACTCCAAGTGAGCCCTTGTAGCTCGGGTTACCTGTTCCGTCAACTATTAACCCGTTTTTTATCAGAATATCAAACTCTTCTGTCATGGGTATTGATTGTCTTATAGGGTTTTACGGTTTTCCTAGAGACCTGTTATAGGTTATTCCAGTAGCCTTTCTCCCATGGCTCTATTGATCCTTCTCTTATTGTGAATAATGGATGAGGCTCAACAACCACAGTGTCTTTATTCTCAAAATACTTGCTAGGAGCTCTTTTACTGAGTCGTTCCTGAAGTATTTCAAACTCGTATTGGAGTTGTCCACGATTCAAAGCTATCTTTTCAACGGACTCCACTGGGTACAGTATCTTACTATAATTGTAGTTGTAGCCT
>JAOZIG010000087.1 GCA_026014515.1 Candidatus Bathyarchaeota archaeon
AGGACATCCCTGACCTCAACGAGATAACCATCGACGGTGAGACCAGACGCCCCAAGACAGCGGGAATAAAGACAAAGATCAGTGACCTAGACAAGCGTGCCTTGGAGGCGGCCATCCAAGCCAAGGGAAAGGTAGGCGGAGAGGTTGTTGTGCTCTCCATGGGCGATGATAAGACCAAGACAGCCCTATTGGAGGCGTTGGCAATGGGCGCTGATGCAGCGTACATCATCAACGAGGCGGGAGTCAAGGGAGTAGACACAAACGCCACAAGCCGGGTGCTTGAGGCAGCCATACGAGAGATCGCTGAATATGATGTGATTATCAGCGGCGAGATGACATTAGACAGTCTAAGCAGCCAGATAGGGCCAAGACTAGCAGAGTTATTGGATCATCCACAGGTAACCTATGTCAAGGAATACGAGCTATCAGAGGGCTCTGTTAAAGCCGTTAGAGACATGGATTCATTTGAGGAGGTAGTAGAAGCACCACTTCCAGCCATTATCACAGTTGTGCGTGAGATCAATGAGCCAAGGATACCCAGCCTCATGAATATAATGAAGGCAAAGAAAAAGCCTCAAACACTCTGGACCCTAGCAGACCTAGGATTATCATTAGAATCGGTACAAGCGATGAGCTATGTCCAAATCAAGGACGTTACAGCGCCAAAGATGACCCGCAAACAGGTGAAAATCGAGGCAGACACCATCGAGGAAGCCGCTGAGAAGCTTGCAGCAGCCATCAAAGAGGAGGGAATACTATGAGCATCCTAGTATTCTCAGAGGACCGTGAACTAGCATACCAGCTACTCGCTAAGGCATCCGAGCTTGCCGAGAAAATGGGTAAACAAGTCTACTACCTTGCATCAGAGACTCCAGAAGATTACATCAAACAAGGAGCAGACAAAGTCCTACACGCAGAACTAGGATCATTCGCGTTGGAACCATACAGAGCCGCGCTACTGAAAGCAGTTGAGGCATCAGATGCTGAGTTAATACTCATGGGTGCATCAAAGCGTGGAAAAGAGCTTGCCCCAAGGATCGCGGCAGCCTTGAACGCTGGATGTATGACAGAGTGTAACAAGGTTGAGTACGTGGATGGGGAGGTTGTGGTTGAAAGATTAACCTACGGTGGCTCTACAATCGCTAAAGAGACAAGCACAAGCAAGCCAACCATAATCACAGCAGCACCCAGAAGCTTCGAAAAACTAGAACCACAAGCCAAAACCGGTGAAGTGATCAAACTAGAGTTTGAACCAGCTGAGCCCAAAGTCAAGGTACTGGAGATCCGTGAGAAACCCAAGGGCACACAAGACCTTGAGAACGCTGACATCATCGTATCAGCGGGCAGGGGATTCAAAGCAAAGGAAGACCTAGCCATCCTAGAGGAACTAGCTGAGGCGCTTGGAGGAGCAGCCATAGGATGTACACGTCCTATCAGCGCAGACTTGGGGTGGATGGATGACTGGGTTGGCATCAGCGGGAAAAAGGTGAAGCCAAGCCTATACATGACATGTGGCGTCAGCGGTCAGATACAGCACATCGCGGGCATCAGGGACAGCAAGATCATCGTAAGCATCAACAACGATGAAAGCGCGGGCATCCACGGAGTCAGCGATTACAGTATCGTGGGTGACATCTATGAGGTTGTACCCGCCTTGGTCAAGGCTTTGAAGGAAAAAGCCTAAGCCACACCACATCTCTTTTCATTTATGGTTCTAGACGCCCAGACAATGGACGCCATCAGAGACGCAGCGGAGATAATCAAAGCATCAAACTACGTAACTTGCCTCACAGGCGCAGGCATATCAGTCGAGAGCGGTATCAGACCATTCCGTGGACCTGGAGGACTCTGGACCGAAAAAGGTGAACCTCCAATGGACGGTTATCGACGGTTCCTAGGAGACCCTGAAGCTTATTGGAGGAGACGCCTTGAGGAAAAGAGCGAGTTTGGGATCAGTATTCATGGCAGTGAACCTAATCCCGGGCATATTGCATTAGCTGAGTTAGAGAAAATAGGGGTTCTCCGGTATCTGATAACCCAAAACATTGATAATCTTCACCTAGCGGCTGGAAGCAAGAACGTGCTAGAGATACATGGGAATGGGCGTTATCTAAGATGCATTGACTGTCACACCAAGTGGCACCGGGACGAGTTCAAGGTAGAATCCATCCCACCTTACTGCCCCAACTGCGGCGGCGTAATCAAGACCGACACCGTGATGTTTGGCGAACCAATACCCAGCAATGTCCTCAACAGATGCTTTGAAGAAGCAGAGAAAAGCGACTGCATGATAGTAGCGGGAACAAGCGCCACAGTAACTCCGGCAGCTAACCTCCCTTTGATAGTACGACGCAGTGGCGGCAACCTCATTGAGGTGAATATACGGGAGAGTCACATCAGTCACAGTTGTCAGGTAAACATTTACGCCCCAGCGGGTGAAGCATTACCTGTACTGGTTGAAGAAATCAGGAAACGAATGTGATCAAAACCAAACTGTATATTATACAAATTCATATAATATACAAGTTTATATAACATGTTTTCTGTTTATCAAACAGGTGCACGGCATATGACAGGACATAGCCCAACTTTAGAAACCATATTAATGATAGAAAAAACAATTATAGAATCAGAAGAGCACCTAAACAGAAGGACTCTCTGGAAAAGTTTACCCAGACAAGTCCATTACTCAACGTTCAAGAATGTAATAGAGTATCTTGAAGCGTCTGGGAAGATTATTTTTAATGATAATTCAATCGTGTACACTGGTGTAAATAACGCGAAGCTTGAGAAACTCATTCAGACAAGCGTAAAAATATAGGCTCACATTTTGTAACCAAATCTATTCTCATATTCATGATGAGTCAGTAGGTCAAGGATTATCGCATCTATGATACCATCCACGTTTCTGAGTAAGGTATAACATGACCGATACCCTTCTGAGTGACTATATCTATACAGATTATTTACTCCATAGAGCCTCACATAATAATCTGGAATCCGCTTCTTCGCTATTGATTCCCCGCATGTTCGATTATACAATAAAGCAGTTTTCATAGCGTCTATCCAACGCCAAAACTTGTGCTCCCTCTCAAGAGAGCTTAACAAAGTCCATAATTCTGGACTAACCTTTACCGCCCCAACGCCGCTTCTCGAAGTTGCCACAAACTAATACTGTCAAATATAGTTTAAATAATTACTAACAATAAATGGGGGGGGGATAGTTTAGGCTAGCTTCCTTCTAGTCCAGTCTGCCAATTCTTTACAGGTTGGGAACCAGACATCACCGCGTTCCTTGGCATCAGTCAACAGTCTTTCCAGCATGTCTAGTCTACTGATTCTTCCTATGCATTGGGGGTGACATGTTAGCCCAAAGTATCTTCCAAGGTTGTAGATTCCATCCCATTCTGGTTTCCAGAGATCCCAGACCTGTTTTGGGTTCATCCTATTGGTCTCAAAATGAGGCCAGTCATCAACAAGCCACTCAACGGGTAGCTCAACGAGCCCAGTGTCTTCCCCATGCCACTTGAGCATATAGGGCATATCGTTGTCCATGAAGTCGCTATCATACTTGAAGCCATACTCCTTGATGAGTCCCAATGTATAGTCGCTGATGAGCCAGTAGGGGGCTCTGAAACCTTCAGGCTTGTAGCCTAGTTTCTCGAAAGATGCTTTCTGTTTCTCGAATACACCACGTTGACTCTCTTGACTGATCTCTGCGAGACGTTCATGGAGGTATCCGTGTCCTCCCATCTCGTGTCCCCTGTTGATGATCTCTTCACAGCTTTCTGTGAACTGGTCGATGGTCCATCCGGGGGTGAAGAAGGTTGCCTTGATCTCAAGGGCATCCAGTAAGTCCAATATACGGGGGATCGCCACGTTTGGCGCGAATCTACCCCTGCTCTGGGCCACGATATCGTGGGGGGCTCTCCACATCAAAGCACTGTTGCTGTCATAGTCGAAGCTTAGGTTGAAGCATGCCTGATATCCGTCAGGCCAGAAACTTTCACTCATGAGGTTTTGGTGGTGCTGGATGCCTATAAAATGTATCATAGTGGGGGATATTCTATGATTTATGGGGGTTACTGGTGGGTGGGTAATATTCTTGTGAAGAAAAAGGATGCACTTTTATCTCTATTCTCAAAGATATTATCTTTGACTCACAATGAGCCAAGACAACACCATATACATAGGACGGAAACCAGCGATGAGCTACGTAATGGCTACACTCGCGACATTCAATAACGACAACGAGACCGTCCACTTAAAGGCCAGAGGCAGAGCCATAACCACTGCGGTTGATGTGGCGGAGATCACACGAAACAGGTACATGACAGGCATGGAGCACCCAGATATTACCATCGGTACCGAGCAAGTTGAGGACGACAGGGGCACAAGAAACGTCTCTACGATGACCATCGTGCTGAACAAGGGTAATGCGGTTGTACCGCAGGAGGTCTTTGAGAGGCGTCCAAGACGTAGACCCAGAGAACATCAGGAAGAGGAAACCGTAGAGAAACCTGTTGAGGATGAACCTGAGCCAATAGAGGAAGCAACTGAGCCTGAGGACGTTGACGTCTCTGAGATCAAAGGAGTAGGCGACGCCACTGCTGACAAGCTAAAAGCAGCGGGTTATGATAGCGTCTCTAAGATAGTTGGCGCCGAGTCTTTTGAGCTAGCCCTGAAAACGGGTCTGAGCGAGAAACAGATCGCCAAGATAATTGACGCAGCCAAGGAAATATAGTCGTGGGGGAAACCCCTAAAACCGTTTGATGTACAACTCTTCTAGATAGAGATGAGAGTTTTACAGCTACACTGTAGTGATTTTAATTTCAAGACCCTCAAGGAGACTCCCGTTGCGGAGCACCCTGCTTTCCCCAAGGAGGGCGAGTACGAGAACGTCTTGGTATGTTTCACATGCTTCGAGAAGAAGGACGTAGACAACGAGCCAACCATCATCGAGCAATACGTTGAGAACATCAAGACAGATACAGGACGCATCGGATGCAAGACGGTACTACTTCACCCATACGCTCACCTGAGCCACGAGCTTGGAAGCCCAAAACGGGCGAAAAAGTTCCTTGCCGACCTAGAGAAAAGACTACAAGAAGAAGGCATTGATGCCCATAAGAGTCCTTTTGGGTGGTACAAGGCGTTTGGGTTGACCTGTAAGGGACACCCGTTAGCAGAAATGTATAGAGAGTATTAGGGGAATACTTTCCCCGGGTTCATGATCCCGTTGGGGTCAAAAACATTCTTTATCCCCTTCATGAGCTCGACTTGTTTGTCGCCAACCTTCAAGGCTAGGTACTGTTTCTTGGTATAGCCTATCCCGTGTTCACCGCTGATGGTACCACCGAGCTCCATACTGATCTCGATAAGCTCCTCAATGGCTTCCTCAAGAACTACCGGCCATTCCTCGTCTGATTGATCCTGTCTGACGACGCTCCAGTGGATGTTACCATCACCAGCGTGACCAACCGCAATCACAAGTACCCCATATTTCTCCTCAAGGGGCATGGCTTTCTCGACAAACTCAGGTATCTTGCTCCTTGGAACACAGATATCAGCCTCATCAGACTCATAAAAGGCAGTGTACGCGTCCGCCATGGCTTTACGTGCCTCCCAGAGATCATCCTGCTGTTTCTGGGTCTCAGCCAAGTACACCTCGACTGCTCCAAGTTCAAGACATGCTTCTCCAGCGGTCTCCAGAGCTGTTTCTAGCTCCGTGTCGCTGTTGCTCTCAACGCCTACTAGGAGATACGCCGGGTTGCTATTGTCTGGTAGTTTACGTTCAATGTAACGTTCAATGGTAACCACAGCATGCTGCGTCAGGAACTCTAATGCAAAGGGGTTGACCTTGCGTCTGATGATCTCGCTTACAGCCTTAGCCGCGTCCTCTACTGACTCGAATGGCGCATAGATTAACGCGGTCTTCAGTGGCTTGGGGACGAGCCTGAGGGTTGCCTTGGTTACTACTCCTAGTGTGCCTTCACTGCCAATGATTAGGTCTATGAGGCTGTAGGCTGTGCTGTCCTTGACTGTTTTTCCGCCTAGGTTTACTACCTCACCAGTGGGTAGGACTACTTCTAAGCCGTTGACAAAGTCACGGGTGACGCCGTATTTCATGGCACGCATACCACCAGCGTTTGTGTTGATGTTGCCACCGATGGTACCACTGTTTTCTCCAGGGTCAGGTGGGTAGAGTAAACCGATTTCCTCGGTTTTCTCGTGAACATCCATAACAAGTACGCCGGGCTCGACTGTGATCATCAAGTTGTCCTCGTCAAGCTCGATGATCTTGTTCATATGCTCTAGGTTTAACGCGATACCGCCGTAGACTGGGTGGTTTGCTCCGCTTAGCCCTGTTCTGCTTCCCTGTGGCGTTACTGGTATCATGTGTTTGTTGGCGTATGCCATTAGTTTTGATACTTCTATGGTGGTGTGTGGGCTGACTACAATACTGGGTGGGTGGGGTTCAAGGGGAGACTCATCTATACTGTGTCTCTCGATGTCCTCTGGGGCTGTGGAGACATTCTCCTCGCCCACTATTGCCTCAATATCGGCTCGGTTCTCGGGTTTTATCTCAGTGTATTTAGGCATCTTGCCCGTGTTCCTTGATTTTCTCTACGAGACGGGGTACCACTTCGTATAGATCGCCAACTATTCCAAGGCTGGATATCTTGAAGATAGGTGCCTCCGGGTCCTTGTTGATGGCGATGATTACATCGCTTGTCTTCATACCCGCTTGGTGCTGGACTGCTCCACTGATACCGCAAGCCATGTAGAGTTGTGGTCTAACGGTTCTTCCGCTGAGTCCAACTTGGTGTCTGTAATCGATCCATCCCTCATCTACTGTTGGACGGCTTGCTCCAACTGCACCACCAAGGGCGGCGGCTAGTTGTTCGATTAGTTTGAAGCCGTCTGGTTCACCCATGCCCAGTCCACCTGATACGATGATATCTGCGTCTGTGATGCTAACCTGTTCAGCTGCTTCCTCGAAGGCGATAACCTTGATCCTGTCAGTGACCTTACTCATGTCAACTGGTTTCTTGACGATCTCACCTGTTGGAGCATCAACCTTCTTGGCCTCTGGGAACATCTTGTACCTGACAGTCGCCATCTGGGGTCTGCTGTTGGGTGTGACAATGGTTGCCATGATGTTTCCACCGTAGGCTGGACGAGTCTGCTGGAGCAACTTTGTCTCTGGGTCTATATCTAGACTGGTGCAGTCTGCTGTGAGTCCTGTTTTGAGTTTGGCTGCGACTTTTGGTCCCATGCTTCTTCCGATGCTTGTGGCTCCGACTAGGAATATGCTTGGGTTTTCCTCATGGCAGCACTGGGCTAGTAGGTCGCTGTATGGGTCGTCTCTGAATTGTTTGAGTTCTGGGTGGTCGTAGACGAATACCTTGTCTGCTCCACGGTTGATGAGTTCAGCTGCTGCCTCGTCTAGTTCGTTACCAACGATAACCGCGTAGACTGGTTCATCTAGTTCTGTTGCCAGTTCCTGAGCCTTGCCCAGTAGCTCTACTGCTACCTTGTGGAGTTCTCCTTGGCTCATCTCGGCGTAGACCATGACACCCTTTGCGTCTTTGGTCTCTTTTTCCTCGGTCTCCCGCATGATGATGGCGCCTACTGGGC
The DNA here is from genome assembly GCA_026014515.1 of Candidatus Bathyarchaeota archaeon. Classification (GTDB taxonomy): domain Archaea; phylum Thermoproteota; class Bathyarchaeia; order TCS64; family TCS64; genus RBG-16-57-9. The sequence continues at coordinate 7,642 of JAOZIG010000087.1, forward strand.
AGACATCAACACATTGTCCGCATGCACGGCATGCTTCTGTGATGACTGCTTTGCCGTCTTTCATCTCGATGGCGCCGAAGGGGCAAACTGATACACATGCTTGGCATCCTGTACAGTCGCTTGTTACGTATACTGGTGCGCTCATCTAGATCACCTTGCACTCCTGTAGCTTCTTGAATAATACCTCTACGAGCTCGTCTGGTGTACCTTCAACTACCTCGCCTGCCTCATGGGTCTCTGGCTCGAATATCTTGACTACCCGTGTGAAACTGCCTTCTAGTCCAATCTCTTTGGGGTCGATTCCTAGGTCGTTGTTTGTGATCTCTTTGATCTCGGCTTTCTTTGCTTTGAGGCGTCCTCTTAGGGTTGCTAGTCTTGGCTGGTTGATGTCCTTGCTTACTGTGATGAGTAAAGGTAATGGTGCCTCAAGGGTTTCTACTCCATCGTCTAGGATTCTTTTGAGTGTGACTTTGTTGTCCTTGATTTCTTTGATCTCGTTGACATAGCAAACATGGGGGATGCCCATGTGTTCAGCCATCTCGGGTCCAGTCTGACCAGTATCACCGTCTGTCGTCTTGAGTCCACAGATAATTATGTCTGCGTCGCCCATGTGTTCGATGCTTTTTGCTAGGGTGAGGCTTGTCGCCCATGTGTCTGCCCCGCCGAATGCGCGATCAGTGACGAGTATGCCTTCGTCAGCGCCCATGGCTATGGCGTCTCTTAGTGCGTCTGCTGCCCATGGTGGTCCCATAGTGACTACGCGGACACTTCCTCCGTGGGCTTCTTTGATTTTTAGTCC
>JAOZIG010000323.1 GCA_026014515.1 Candidatus Bathyarchaeota archaeon
TAGATGAGTATTTCACCGCTTGGACCAAAGGTTCTGATGCCGGAGGGAACGTTGGTAAAGCGGAACTGGAATGAGCCGTCGTAGGGACTAAGTGCAGTGTATGTGCTGCCAGATACTGACCAGAGATATTCGAATGCGCCGTTTACGTTGTAGCTTGCAAAGAACATTGTCTGCCCGAAAGACAGGCCAGTGTTGTTGACGAACCAAAGTTCTTCTCCAGTGCGTAAGTCAACTGCTTGGATACCGGGTACTCCGACAGTGGCATAGGTACCCGAGGGAGCAGTGTTGTAGTAGAGCACGCCGTTTATGATGACTGAGTTAGAGAATTTGCCTTCGTATGCGTCTCCTGCGAACATTGCTACTGGAAGTTGCTCAGGGCTACCTAGCAATCCGCCGACTAAGCCGCCAGTGGTGTAGGGTTTAGCCCAGAGAACGTGTGCTGTTTCAGGGGCGTCGTCATTGTATAGAGCCAATGAGTTGTCTGGTCTTGCCACCCAGTTGCCTGTTATGCTGTACCATTCGCGGAGTTGCGAGTCGACTGGGCGACTCCAATACTCGCTTGGCAGGGGTTGTCCAGGGTACTGGGGTGAAGGCTCTTCAACTACTACAAGTTGGCTTGAAGCCGTGCTAGCTAAGAGTATTGTGCCTTCAGCAATTAATTGGCCTCTTTCTGCGTCAGTGAAGTTTATGGGGACTGTTTGTTCGGGGAAGTTTGTTGTTAAGTTATATGTGCCTACTTCGTCTGGAGTGTACAGAGCGTAAGTTGAACCAGTAGAGTCGGTTGTTAATGGTCCAAGGGTTTCGGTTTGGCCGCTTGGGGTCACCACGTCTATGGTTATGTCAGTCCATCCGTAAGATGCGGAGGGGGCAGCTTGTGAGATGCCGCATTTGAGCAGTGTTTGTTCGCCTACCCCTACGGGGTTGGGAATTGCGTCAGAAATTGCGTATGTTTTGATTGTGGTTGCATCTTGTGCTTGTGCTACGGGCATTGACATTAAAGGAACTGTAACAACTGAAGCTGCAAAGCAAATCAAAAGTGCAATTGCGAGTTTGTTTGCTGTTTTCATTTTTTTATTTTCCTTTTTTATAAAGCAGGCTGGGTTTTTTAGAATCAGAGAAGCCTGCTCGATAATAGTGTAATCTTTTTTGTTTAATAAATATTTAGC
>JAOZIG010000475.1 GCA_026014515.1 Candidatus Bathyarchaeota archaeon
CGGTTTGTGGTACGGACACTCTTACTTCAAAGACAATGAGGATTTTCTAGGCAGTCTGGATTCACTTGAATCGCCTCGAGTCTCCTCTCAGCTTCCCCTCATTCTCCGCTTAACATCCGGAGTGGATTTGCCTGCTCCGGCATTGCCTAAAATGAGGAACACACCATGTCCAATAGGTATGCCCAAGCTATCCTTCTGCGTCCCCCCCCTGCCTCCATAAAAGTGGTACAGGAATGTTGACCTGTTATCCATCGCTTACGCCTTTCGGCCTCAGCTTAGGACCGACTAACCCTACGCGGATTAACCTTGCGTAGGAAACCTCAGGCTTTTGGTGGATGTGTTTCTCACACATCTTACGCTACTTATTCCGGCATTCTCACTTCTCTTCACTCCACTGTTGCTTACACAACACCTTCGCTGCGAAGAGAACGCTCCCCTACCCCTCCCGCATAAAGCGGAAAGTCATAGCTTCGGTGACAGGCTTAGCCCCGTTGGATTGTTTGCGCAGCACCACTCAACCAGTGAGCTATTACGCACTCTTTGAAGGATGGCTGCTTCTGAGCCAACCTCCTGGCTGTCTGTGCAGTTCTACCTCATTTACCACTTAGCCTGCTCTTGGGGACCTTAGCTGATGATCTGGGCAGTTTCCCTCTCGACCTGTGAGGCTTAGCCCTCACGGTCCCACTCTCAGGGTACGGTTAATGGCATTCGTGGTTTGGTTGGAGTTGGTAAGCATTTAGCCCCCTAGTCCATCCAGTGCCCTACCTCCATTAACTATTGCCTGAGGCTGTACCTCAATACATTTCGGGGAGAACGAGCTATCACGGAGTTCGGTTGGCATTTCACCTCTATCCACAGCTCATCTAACAGCTTTGCAACGCTGAGTAGTTCGGGCCTCCACTCCGATTTTATCGGAGCTTCACCCTGGCCATGGATAGCTCACCCCGCTTCGCGTTTAATCCGTGCAACTTGCGCCCTATTCAGACTCGCTTTCGCTTCGGCTCCGCAACTACAGTTGCTTAACCCGCTACACAAATTAACTCACCGGATCATTCTTCGATAGGCACGCCATCATCCCGACGAATCGGGACTCTGACTGCTTGTAAGCATACGGTTTCAGATTCTATTTCACTCCCCTCCCGGGGTGCTTTTCACCTTTCCCTCA
>JAOZIG010000212.1 GCA_026014515.1 Candidatus Bathyarchaeota archaeon
GGCTGCTTCAGGTTCAGTGGGTCCCCAGAGGTATTCGCCGGTTAAGAGGCTATATCCACTCCAGGTGATGAGTTCTTTATTGTAGACGGTGAAGACGTTGGTTTTTTGGTCTCGGGGCCCAATCAACAAAGTGTTGTTGGCATCGCCAGTGTAGTTACGTATCCACATTACGTCGCCCACTGCGCCTCTGGTTTCGTTGAGGTTAACTGCCCAGAGAGTGTAGGGGTCGGGGGTGCCGAATGCTCCTCCTGTTGATCCCGCGAATTGTAGGGCGCTGCTTCTGCCAAAGACTAGGTTACCGGGTAAGACTTGGATTATGGCGGTAGTTGATCCTGCGGGCAGGGGTTCGGAGAGGGTGATGTTCCAGTCATAGGATTTGCTCATGTTCCAGTTCTTAGTTCCGGGAAGCCACTGCGTTATGCCGCCTGCGACGTCGTTGCCAGGTAGTTTGGTGTTGTTCCATTGCCACATGTAAGTGTAGGGTGCATTGGGGTTAGCTCTGCCGATGTTCATGAGGAGAATTTCGCCGTTGGGTCCATAGAATCTTGTGCCTGAGGGAATATCAGTTTCGTTAAATAGAGTGTTACCAGTCAGGGGGTCAATTGAGACCCATCCTGTTGTGGAAACCTCAGCGTTATTGTCGGTAACTGCGGCGGTGTAGCTGGCGTTGGTAGTGGTTGCTTGGGGGGCAGGGTTTGTGATTCCAACACCAGTGATGGCTGTGTTGAGTATCCATAGGTAACCGTTGGGGTTTACGCCGTGTTGGTTGACGGATTCAAAATTGTAGAGTTGACCAATTGAGGGCGTGTTTCCCGTGGGTCCAAAGAATGAGCTAACCGTAACGCCGAAGTCTTTCACCCAAAGAGTTTCACCTGTGCGTAAGTCAACACATGCATATCCGTTGCCAGTTGGGCTGTTAGCTAAGGGTTGAGGATAGTAGAGTCTGCCATAGAGGAGTAGAGGGTTGGGGAACTTGATTTGGTAGGCAGTGCCAGAGTAAAAGTTGGATTGCGGGTCACGGATGTCGACTCCACCGACTATGCCGCCAAACGATATGGGTTTAGTCCACATAACGTGAGCAGTGCTGGGAGCTCTTCCTGCCGGTTGGAATCTGAGATAGTTGTAACCTTGTTCGCTTTGGCCAAGCCAGTGAGACCCCAATAT
>JAOZIG010000292.1 GCA_026014515.1 Candidatus Bathyarchaeota archaeon
TGAGATACCCAACGGTATACCTTGTCCCAGACCAGCCATTATTCTGCCCCTGATGTTACGTGGAATCATGTTAGCCAGATATACACCGCTGCTTATCCAGACAAAGGCGTTCGCCAGTACAAGGAGTACATAGACCAGTGTTGTGGTGATGAATCCTGTTACGTAGGGGAACGCGAGCATACCCGGGGCTCCTAGTATGAACGCGATCATCATGCATTTTCTTGGACCAATCCTGTCCACGTAGTTACCCACAAATAGACTGACTATGGTTTTAGATAGTCCTGCAATCAGTAGCATCTGTCCCCACTGCCACTCGCTGAGTCCCACGATCTCGTTTGCGTAGATTACCCAGAAGGGCTGTACGAGGCTTGCGATGAATATGAGTGTCATAGAGATCACAGTATATCCCTTGAGGTTACTGAGAATCCATTTTGTTGACGTCCACATGTTACGATAGCTTTCAGTGAATATCTTACGTATGTCCACCTCAAACTCCTGCGGGGGCAAAGTCTCCTTCAGAAGCTTAATTCTCATGAACGCTACAAACATGGCGGTGATAAAGCTCAACATGTACCCGATCCTCATGGCTGGTACCCGTGTATAGGTCTCAATGAGCCATCCTCCGATGAATGGGGCCAGTATTCTTACCGCCTCTGGGATGCTGATTGTGAGGCTCAGTATCTTGCCTCTTGCACCCGGTGGTATGCTATCCGCCATAATCGCGTTCAGCGCTGGCATATAGAATAATACAAGCTGCTGAACCGAGATAGCCACAGCGATCCATTCCCAAGTAGGCGCAAACGCGAAGATCAGGAAGCTTGAAGCATAAAGCAGCGTAGAATAACCAACAAGTTTAGCTCTTCCAGATTTATCAGCGATATATCCTCCAAGAGGGTAGAAAAGCATCCCCGTAAAGTTTCCTAGGGCTGTGATTAGCCCGATTATTGGTTTGCTTCCTCCAAGGTCTTGGATGAATAGTGACTGGTATGGCCAGACGATTGAGCTGCTGAGACTCCAGATGATACGACTCACTGTAAGTACCAGTATGTTTCCTTTCATCAACTCTCTGAGCGTATACTCTTTCGGGGTCGTTTCATCTGCTTTAGTCATTAATAAACCTCGAAAGATGGGAATAAAAAAGATAAAAGGTTTAGGGCTTAGA
>JAOZIG010000011.1 GCA_026014515.1 Candidatus Bathyarchaeota archaeon
TCTTAAAGGCCACAGAAAATATTCCTGATGATGATGAGACCTCAATTGTTCAGTTTTTAATTAAAGATACCAATGGTGATCCTGTTGCAGGCAGCCAGACGGTGACTATGACTCTTAGCGGACCAAACGGTGGCGAATATATTGGTTCTGTTGAGGGGACTACAACTTTAGATGTTGGCAGTGTCGATGGATATGCAACCGTAGTTCTACATAGCGGAACTGTGCCTGGCCCAGTTACTATTACGGCAACGGTTGATGGTACAAGTCTTTCTACCGCTAGTGGCGTTATTGCCATAGGTGGTGGTATCCCGTCGGAAGGTCATTTCTCTTTGTCTACAACAACGCTGAATATCGAAGGGTTTGCCTATGATGGCATTACCGCCGATATTACCGCAAGAATTGCTGATCGCTACGGAAACTATAATGTTCTTGAGGGAACATCGGTGTCCTTCTATAGCGAATGTGGAGCTATTGACCGTGCTGTTAACCTCAATGGTCAGGGTGAGGGATCTGTCGTGTTCCGTACCCAGCAACCAATCCCTGAGAATGTAGATATCGCCACGGGTAGTGCTGATGTTATCGCCTATGAGCAGGAAATTATAGCTGACTACAGTAATCTGCTAGGTGTAACTATCGCCAACACAAACAATCCAAGAGATGGCCTCTGTACAATTGTGGCTGTTGTTGATGGTGAGGAAGAGTTTACTGATTCTAATGCAAACGGAGTCTATGACCTCAGTAGCAATGAGTCTTTTGATGATACTTATGATGATGTTCATCTGGATATGGATGATGATTCTGAAAGTATCGCGTACGGTGCTGAAGTTCCAGGTGTTCCATATGATTCGAGTTTTGAAGATTTAATCGTTGATCGTAACCAGAATGGTTCTTTTGATGGGATGAATGATGCTTGGGATAGCAATAAAAGAATCTCTCAAACAATTAAACTTCTCTATACAGGTGTTCCGTGGCTTAGTATAGGGGATGGTGCCGGTAGCTCTGTCTCTTCTGTCGCAGTGGCAGACGGATCGTCCACAGTTCTTTATTTCTCATTGCATGATAGTATGTTTAATCCGCCAATTTCCGGTACTTCTCTCGATATTAGCAGCGATGTCGGAAAATTAAACGGAACGACTACCTATACTTATCTTGATACGAGTG
>JAOZIG010000043.1 GCA_026014515.1 Candidatus Bathyarchaeota archaeon
GGGTAAGCTAGGGGAAGTGGTTCTAGGCTTTGATTCTCTGGAGAGATATCGTGACTCAGGGTTCTATCATGGGGCAACTATTGGAAGGTATGCGAACCGAATAGATGGGGGGAGATTCTCAATTGATGGTGTTAGGTATGATCTCTCCTTGAATGATGGTTTGAATCACCTTCACGGGGGGTTCAAGGGCTTCGATAAACGTGTCTGGAAAGCAGAGATCATTGATGATGCTTCTCTTAGACTCAGACTGGTTAGTCCCGATGGTGAGGAGGGGTATCCCGGTACCCTGAACGCTTCAGTGGTTTTTACCTTAATAGGCGATCAGCTTGAGGTGGATTATTTCGCTTCAACAGATAAACCGACGATTGTGAACCTTGCGAATCACGCCTACTTCAACCTAGGTGGCTCGAAAACGATTCTTGACCATGAATTATGGATCGATGCAGACAATCATACCCCAGTGAATAATGGTTTGATTCCAACTGGTGTACTTGAACCCGTGGATGATACACCATTTGATTTCAGGGAGTCCACCAGGATTGGCTCAAGAATAGAAGATGAACATCCTCAGCTGTCTCTGGGAAATGGATATGACCATAACTATGTACTGAATCAGGTCAAGAACCCACAGATAGCTGTAACAGAGCCAAAAACTGGCAGAGTTTTAGAGATATTAACCACGATGCCTGGTGTCCAGTTCTATACTGGTAACTTCCTAGATGGAAAAGAGGGGGGACGAGAAGGTCCTATCGAGTTTAGAGGTGGGTTGTGTTTGGAGACTCAGTTTTATCCTGATTCCCCTAATAAGCCTGATTTTCCCTCGCCTGTTCTTCGTCCGGGTGAAAGGTATATCGAGAAAACTGTCTATAGGTTCACTGTGGTGAGTTGATGAATCGAGAAGAAGTAATCGCTCAGGCGATTGGTTATGCTGATCAGGGGTTTCTCTGTGTAGAGTCTGTGCTTAAGGCGCTTGCAGATTTGAAGGGGGTTGATTCTGAGTATATTCCGGGTATTGCTTCTGGAATGGCAGCTGGTGTCGCGCGTACAAGTCAGATATGTGGCGCGGTTTCTGGTGCTATTCTTGGTTTGGGGCTCTGGTTTGGTCGGAGTATGCCTGTTACTGGTGAGCGTAGACCATATTGGTATAGTCGTTTGTTCATTGATCGCTGGTTGGCTCTTCATCCTTCGAGTAACTGTACAGAGCTTCTTGGAGTCGACTTGGATGATCCCGAGGAGTACCATGTGTTTGGTTCAGAGAATATGTGGGAAAATAAGTGTAAATGGTACATTCGGGAAGCCACAGGGCTCGCCTACGATATACTCGTTGAAGAAGGCTCCTACTCAGTCGGTGCATAAAAGCAGCGTTTAGGTGAGTGGACTTTTCCCTCTTTCTTGAGCGTATTGATTGCTTTGGATACTTCCTTGCTCTCGATGCCCAAGGTTTTCGCTATATCGCCGGGTCTGACTGGTTTCCCTGCTTCTTTCATTGCTTTTAATACGTTTTCTGTGCTCAATTTATCACCGGTTTTCACTGGTGAACGATTAATTATATAGCTTCCTAACAAAACATCAACGCTAAATCTAATGATTACCTGTCTTTAATCATGAACAGAATTGGTTTAATCACAATAGTAACCAGTAATCTCTTGGAAATGAAGGCTTTCTATCGTGATGTACTTGGGTTTGAGTGTATTGAAGAGCTTGAGGGGTATGTTGAGTTTAGAAACATGGGGGTTAGATTTGCCATAACCACTGATGATGTGATGTATGAAGCCACGGAGCATCAGTCCTATCGTAAAAATAAACAAGGACAGAGACTTGAACTTGCATTTCCCTTACCTAATTCAGATGCTGTCGCAGTAGCCTACGATGAGATAGTAGCAAAAGGTGCGATTCCTGTGGCGGCTCCTGTGATGATGCCTTGGGGGCGTATGACTGCTTTTTTCGCTGACCCGGATGGGAACATACATGAGTTGTATAGTTTGAGGGAAGGCGAGATCATCTAGCCTTGTAGCCTAGTACCGCGCCTTCGATTATCTTGTGGATGCTCTTTAGTCCGATTTTTTCTGTATCGTTTTCTGATGGGTAGGATGCTAGTCCTAGTCCTCTGACTTTTGGGTGTTTGAAGATGGTTGTCATTGTCTGCTTTAGTTCGTCTGCTGTTACGCCTCCGGGTGCTGGTGTCATGTGTCCGGGCATGTACTCTGGGTCTAGTACGTCAAGGTCTACGTGGATATAGATGATGTCTGTGAGTTCTGCGAGGCGTTTGATCTCTTGTTCTATCCTTGGTGACTGTTTCTGTACGTCTTCTACGGTTATCTGGTGGATTCCATGGGTGTCTATGAGGTGCTGTTCGAGTGGGTCAACGTCTCTTACTCCAAGCATTGTTACGTAGCTCATGGGTAGTGGTGGGTTTAACCCGACTGCGTTTCTGATATGGTGTAGACAGAGTCCAGTGCTTATGGCTACGGGCATTCCTCCTACCATGCCGCTGAGGCTTGTTTCTGGTGTGTTAAAGTCTCCGTGGGCGTCCATCCAGACGAGTCCTACTCTGAGGGGTTTCCATGTTGGTCCCGAGCGTTGGTGTCCTGCGAGCATTCCCATTAGGTTTGTACAGTTGCTTAGGATGCCGATGGGGAATAGGTCTTTTTTGATCATTGCTGCGACTTGGTCTGCGCCGTGGTTTGATGATAATGCCATTCTGTAGCGTGCTCCGTATGTTTCTTCCTCTTCTGGGGTTAGGTAGCTGACTTGGTAGTCGGCTACTTGGCAGTCTAGGGATTCGAGTAGTTGTGTGAGTCCTTCTTCCATTGCTGTGGCGTGGGGGTCTATTTCTTGTGCGTGGAGGTGTCCATTGTATGGGTGTTTGGCTATGCCTACTTTGAGTGTCATAGGTAGACGGGTGGATATGTGGATTTAAGATTAGATATTGATGAGGATGACTGCTACAAGTGTCAGTATTATCCCTGCGATGTTTGCTCTGGAGACCCTTTCCTTGAATAGGATGATGGCTGCTATTGTGACCATGAGTAGTGAGCCTGCGCTGCTTACTGGGAATACTATGGCTCCTGGTAGTGTGGTTAGTGCCAGTAGTAAGGCTCTGTTGCTGAGTAGATTGAATGTTCCTACGCCTATGCCGTAGAATGTGTCTGTTTTTTTGAGTTGTTTTCTGTTTCTGTAGGCTAGGGGTGCTACGAGCAGGCTTGCTGATGTGAATATTGCGAGGAAGAAGTAGTTGTTTTCTGCTTGTAGTCCGCTTTGGATGAGTATTTTTGATGATGTTTGGCTGAAGCCGACGACGAGTATGGTTAGTAGTATCATGGGGAGTATTGTTTTGTCGATTTCGAGTTTTTGTCCTGGTTTTGATGCTAGTAGGGGTAGGCTTGTTATTGCTAGTGCTATGCCTGTGAGTTGTGTGGTGGTTATCGTTTCATGGTAGATGAGTACGCTGGTGGTGATGGGGATTATTACTGCTAGTTGTATCATGCTTGCGGTGATGGCTGCGCCTCGTTTGCCCATGAGGGTGAGGTTTAGGTACATGCCTGCTGTGTATGTGATGCCTGTTATGGCGCCTAGTGTTATTGTGAATGGTGTAGGTGTGGTTTTTGGTGATGTTAGTGTGATGGCGGCGGTTATGGTGGCTGCTGTTAGGTAGTTGCCTAGGATTACGCCCCAGAGGGTGTCTGTGTTGAGGGTGGCTTTTCTCATGATTAGGCTGAGGGTTGTGATGCTGAGTGCGGCGGTGATTAGGTAAATCATGTGGATGCGGTGTTGGGGTGTTTGTTGGTTTTAGGGTTTGTGGTGTCTACTGGTGGGTACTTTGGGGAAAAAATTTTCTTGGGTTACTTTATGGTGTTCTTTTTATGGATAATGTTATATTGTTCTTTGGTGTTTTAGTGACTGTTAGGTGACTTATTGGTGTCCACGATCAAGGTTGATGATGGGTTAAAGGATGAGCTTGCCCGTATTCAGTCTGTGCATCGTGAGTCTCTCAGCTACAATGATATTGTTTGGAATGCGGTTCGGTCTCAGATGTTGGCTCCTATACTGATGCGGTATATCAGGGCTAGGATTGATGACTGGAACCCATATGATCTGTTGAGCTGGTTCTACGAGGTGGAGCAGGCCCCTATGGGACGGGAGCTTGTTGAGGCTTACGCTGAGCTTATCGAGGAGACCATGGGGGCTTAAGGGGGAGAAAGATGTGCAGAGTCTACAGGGTATTTGGAAGGATGAACCTCTCAGGGGTTTGACGCGGATGGAGCCAAGGGAACTGGCGTATTATGATGTTGATTTCAAGCGGTTGAACGCTGCCTTGAAGGTATTGTATCATATAATGGGAGGACGTGTCTGACCGTATCTTCCTTGCTACTTTTTTGTCTGATTGTGGCTTTGAAGCAGTAATTCATGTTATTTTTTTGATTGGGATTAGGCACTATAGTTATTGTATGTAGGTGTCTTGGATTTTCTCGTTAACCTTAAATGGTTGACGATGTTAGTTTAAATTAATAATGAATCAAATGTGGATGGCGGCACTTACATACGCATCTGGGTTGATTCTCGTTACGCAAGCCTACCATCTGATGTACCGATCCACAAAGGTGCCAAACTTTGCGTTAGGCGCCATCACAACCATCGGTGCATACAGCGCCTATGCTGCCAAGGAGTATCTGGGGCTCCCTGTTCTTCTTGGTTACCCTGTATCGTTTATTGTTGGCGCTGCGTTAACTGTATTCATATCTGTTTTGGTTATTGAGCCGTTGATTAAACGGGGTCGAAGCTTGGTTGAGATAACTTTAGCCACTATGGGGCTTGGTGTGCTTCTTGAGGCTTTGACCCAGATTTACGTTTATTTGCTGCGAGAACTGATTCATCGATTCACTTCATCGATTATGCTCTATCAGTATATTTACAAAGAATATGGCTTAGATAGCGCATTTCTTGTTTCAACTTTTCTCGCTTTCGCTTCTTTTCTTCTCCTCAGATACTTGTTTCAGAGTACAAGATTCGGGTTATCAAACAAGGCTGCTTGGGAAAACCAATCACTAGCACAAGTACAGGGTATCAATCCCGTACAAGATAGAATCCGTTTGTGGGTGATTGCTGGGGGGTTGTCTGGGTTGGCTGGAGGGGTGATGGTGATGCGGTTTCATGTTACTCCCGTCATGGGTTCTTGGATGATGATTGCTGTGGTTGCTTCTGTTTTTCTTGGTGGTATGGGTAGTCATCGTGGCGCGTTTATCGGGGGGTTATTGATTGGTTTTCTGGAGATTCTTGGCACTACTTGGACTCAGATGCTGATTGGTGTATGGTTTGGAGAATATCGATCCATCTTAACGATCTCCGTCCTGGTAATCGTTCTATTAATTAATCCAAACGGGTTATTTGGAAAGGAAATCCCTGCAAATCAGATACGGTTGAGCTTCTTTAACCGTTTGAACAGGAAACAGTGGATCACAATAATATTGATAATTGTTTCAGGTGGCGCGATTATATCCCACACTTGCACTGTAAACAGAGTAAAAGCAAGAAATAGTGTACTCCAAGAGTTCTCCGAATATGATATAGAAGTAATGGATATGAACCGAACACTACCCGACTTCTATGCTGGGAACCTTACATCCTTCAAGAATATGATTGAACGGTTAAACATAACCAAGGTCTATGTCGAGCCATATGCTGAGAAATCAAGTGAACTAACTTTCTTTTTCCGTAGGAATAACATCTATTGGAAGACAGATGTAAGGCTCGTATATTATGGGATTTGTCAATATCAAGCTAGATAAAATGGCTCAAATCAGATGGGGGTTTATAACAAATGCATACCTATGATGAGGTATGTTTTGGTTAAACGTTGATTATCCTACATGGATTTGGAAGCTTCACGTTGATTCATGTAGATTTTGTGTGCCCGAGGAGACTGTAAACAAGGGCATTGATGAGTTGAAGGATCATGGTGCATGGATGAGCTTCAAATCATTCGATGAAGCAAAGAAGTATTTTAAGGAAAACTCCAAGCCAAATAGTATCTGGCAGCCATGCAAGGTCTGCAACCCAGAATAAAACCTACTTTTCTAAATCTGTTTTATCAATGTTGACTAAGTTGGTTATTTACATGATTTGTTGTGGTACGTTTCCATCAACGCTGTAACGTTCCATCAGTATAATCAGGATTGGAAACGCGATAAGACTCCATTGGGCTACAGGAATCCAGAAGAGAAGATCAGGGTTAATCTCCCATACGTAGCCTCCAATAACTGGACCTGCGATTCCTATCAGCCCTGCTATTAGGTTCTTTACTCCATTATAGCTGCCTCTAACGCGTTGAGGTATTGCTTCTTGGCTGTAGGCGTCCATCCCCACGTAGAGACATCCTTCAAGGCTTCCAAGTACACTTACCATTATTAGCAGGGAAGGTAAGCTCACTGGTGTGATCACTAAGAATAGTCTGGCTAGTATGCCAAATACGTGTCCGATGTAGGCTGTTTTTTTACGTCCATATTTCTCGACTAGGTTTGCCAAGGGGATGCTGAAGAAGATGTCAATGAAGGGTTCCGCTACACCGATCCAGCCGAAAATGATCAGTGTGGCTGTCTTGATGTCCACTTGATAGATGCCTCTGAATGGGCTTATCATCATCATTACAAAGAGAGTGGTTACCTCGCTGAATAACAAGAGCTTCAGCGGTATAGGTGACTCGAAGATTGCTTTTAATCCATCAAGGAGATTGGTTGATTCTTTTTCTCGCTCAATCTTTACAGGCTCAAGATGCCGATAGACCAAGTACAGTATCATTAGGTCTGCTATGAAAAATAACAAGAATAATGGCCTAATGTTATCAGATGATTCAAGTCCACCGAAATAATTGATTGCTAGAGCAATGAGCATCGGTGAAGCCACCCCAGCAACAGCTGTAATGGTTCGATGGAATCCAAGACCAGAAACCCTTGAAGTATCGTCCATTGAGTCTATATCGATGATAAGTTGGCTTGGGAACTGGATGCTTAACGCAATGGTATAGACCAACATCATGCCCAGATATAATCGCCAATCAGAGGCGAAATACAATCCAACAAACGCGGGAAGGCTCAGGAGAAAACTCCAGTAATATATTCTTCTAATATCCGTGCTTTTATCTATGAATAGACCGCTTGGTACCGCCAATAACAAGCTCAGTAAGCTCTGGATACCATTTACATAGCCGATCTGAACCGGGGATGCTCCTAGTCTACTGAGGAAAATACTATCATAGCCGCCCATTCCGCGTTCCAGTGGGCGTCTCCCACTAAACATGGTGATGCTGTCTCGGGCGATCATAACCTTGTAATTGGTCTTCTGCGTTTGCCAGAACTTTTTCATGTCCGAGAGTAAGTCCAACGGTTATCCCGCTAGATGATGCCTTCCTAGTTAAGAATAGATCGAAAAACGTGACCTTATCTAAGTTATCTGAATAAACAGAAGGTACTAGAACAGACTAGCAGAAATAAACGAAAGAAAAAACTGCTAGCTTGCTCCGATACCGCTCCTCGGTGGGTCACGGATAGCATAATTACCCACACCGTTCATGATCTCAGCATTAGGGTGATCTCTCCCCTGTGTCCTGTCATGATCGCCGTCGCTATCTTCACCGCTCTGTTCGGCGTATCCGTATACCATTGTGGTCATCATGCCTAGGAGGCAAATGACTACAAGTCCAATACCTATCACTCTCTTTCTCATATTGGTCAAAAACAATACGTTGTTTGAGTATAGAAAGAACACCGTGGAACTATCGTTCCACTAGTTACGTTGCCACAACTCTATGTGTATCCCATCAGGGTCTTTGAAAGCGACTCTTTTCCAGCGCTCTGAAGGCTTCATACAACCAGATAGCTTTGGGTTCTCTGGGACAGGATCAGCGCACTCTACCACACCATCCAATAGTTTCTCCAAGGTTTCTCCTTTGAATGTCATTATATCGCTGGTCTCGATTCCAAGTAGGTGGAGCCTCTTAACCTCTCCTTCTATGTCATCGGTGTACAACGCGAGGTGAAATGGGTACGATTGTTCTGGCTGTAATCCGGGCATTATCTCCAAGATAGCATCACCCAGATACATCATGGCGTGTGGGCGGCTGGTTTTTCTGAGTATCTTGAACCCGATCTTCTCGTAGAACTTTATTGACTTCTCAAGATCACTTACTAGGATACCGGGGTGCTCTAAACCTATCATATCTTAATCATTCAATAACTTGCTATTAAAAACAACAATCAAGACACCACTAA
>JAOZIG010000288.1 GCA_026014515.1 Candidatus Bathyarchaeota archaeon
CGTCAACCATTATCGTCTTTCGACTGTTCGCTGCCTTAACAGTCAGACCAGGGCCATCTAATCGCAAACGATTCCCATTATATTCCTCAATAAACGTGTGTAGGACAAGTTCATTGCCGTCTACTAGTAGAATAGATGAAAACTCAAAATCTAACGCGTTTTTCAAGGCGTCTTTTGTGATCTCAATGATTTCTTCAATGTTCTCAGCGTTGGATAATTTGTCAACATGTTCGTGGAGAGCGTTCAGTCCCTTTCTGGACCTTATCCTTTCTCTGATGTCTCTAGCTACAATGATGTATACTCGGCTTTCCTCGATAACAGCGGCTCTTATTATTACTTCAACATCCACTAGTTCTCCATCAAATCGGATCAAGTTAGCCTCATATAGTCCGGTTGATTCATCAAGTCCTCTTGCGAGGGCGCGTATTTTTTCTCTTAAACCTGGGTGAATTATTTCCAAGGCATCTAATCCAATTAGTTCCGCTGCTTCACCGTATCCTAGTAATTTTGAGCCGACAGGGTTAGTGTATATGATTTTTCGGTCTTTTACTACGAATAGGGCATCAGGAAGTTTTTCCATTACTTCTTTTGATAAATTGTTAAAACCAGATAGTAGATGTTCCAAAACTGATGCCTCAATGCATTAAAAAAGGAATTTTCTCTAAAATAGAAAATGGATTAGAAATAGTTGTTAGTAATGATAATATGATTTCTAACCGAAAATATGGAAGATATAAGTATGGTTTAAGGGAAATGTTTTCTGATTTCCTCAAAACTCACGGGCTCTGATGTTTGGTATGGGTCTACCACGAAACTATGTTCTTTATCGTTTATAGTGACCACCATTACTAGCTCCGGGTAGTCTCTCTCCCCTTCCTCTTCCGTGGTATAGTGGCGGTATTTGGAGAGGTGTCCTCTGTCCTCTATGTGGAGTGGCAGTTCTCTGAGGTATGGATATTTTTCTTTGATCTCTTTTTCAAGGGCGTGTATTCGGGCTTCTGTGACCTTTTTGGCTAGTCTTTCTATGTTCTCGATGATGGTGTAGGCAATATCTTCCTCTACATCTTCTAAGTCAACCATGGTTTCTGTGAGGTCCTCATTGAAGAGATATACCTTCAACTGATCACCGTCAAAGTTTATCGTGAAGTCGTGTGGTTTGACTGTGATTCCTGTTTCTTCCTCAATTATTTCACAGAGTGCTTCAGTTATTTCATCTGTTTCAAACATATGGATGCCTCATTTGGGAGAGTCTCGATGGAATGGTACGTTTTCTTCAACGAGTTTTTCCACTATATCCTTGTGCACCGTGGTCCTGATCCATGGCTCGTTCTGGGCATCAACGAAGAAATAGACGATTAGATTGAGCCCATGGTATCTTTCCCCGATGTTTGTTATCTCAAACTTGATCCCATGTAACGCGTTGACGATTACTCCCTCTGAGCGGCTGACGATATCCCTCATCATCACCATCACCGCATCATAATCAGCTTCATAGGCCAACTTTACCGTGATGGTGGTCATGCTGTATCTGCTGCCACTGGTCATGTTTACTACGTTGCTTTTGGCTAGGAGGCTGTTGGGTATGTTTACTATGTTGTTGTCGAATGTTCTGATCTCTGTTGAACGCAGCTTGACCAATCTCACAATACCATAGGTGTCACCTATCTTTACCACGTCATTGACGTTGATTGTGTTCTCAAATATCAGAAATATACCATTCAGGATGTTTGATAGTAGATCCTGTGCGGCAAAACCTGCCGCGATTCCGGCGATACCGAGGCTTGTTAGGAGTACGTTTGGTGTTAGCCCAGCTACGCTGAATGTTGATAGTGTTACTAGGAAGAATATGATGTATCTTGCGATTAGTCCTATTTGTCTGATGGCTCTTCTGTCAGCGTTTTCTCTTTGTTGTAGGCTCGCTACTGACCTTATGATTACCCTGTTTATTATCAGTCCCAGTATGAGTATGAGGGTTATCTGGACTAGCTCTGGTATCCAAGCCGTGAAGTTGAAGTCAAGAAACTGCACAAGGTCTGCCATTGATATGAGATTAAAAGCATAGTAAATAAGATTTAAGCAGCCGCCTTGCTAGGCAGCATCCTTTTAGCGGCATACACTGCACCAGCGAATACCAGTGCTAACAGGTAGAGGATTATCGGTATCCATAGGAACTCTGCCCTTGTTATGTACTCTAATCCCCGTCCGTATCCAATGGGGGCTGGTGCGTATAGCCATACAAGGAACCCTATGTAGGCTCCTATTATGCCGATGTTGACGCGTCTGCTTAGTTCGAGTGCGAACTGGTATGTGAATACGAACATGAATGCGAAGCCAGCGAAGAACATGGGCCACATCTCAGCGCTTCCATGTTGAATGGTGTTGTAGACCGCTACTATCAAGGCGTGGAGGGCTACGTAGCTTTCTAGGAACACTATCCAGCGTTTATCCAAGTGTATCCATGTCCACGCGAGGCTCATCTGGGTGAAGAGGAAGAACATGTAGATGAACCCCGAGATTAGCTGGGGGTCTACTGCCATGGGGTGGAACCAGAACGTGTAGACCAGTGCCCAAGCAACCACATACATGTGGATTCGTCTGAAGAAGCCCGTTACTTGTGCTGTGAATGGGGTGTCTAGTTTCTTTCCCAGTATGAGTCCTCTTCTCCGGTTTTCGATGATTAAGACGAATACCAGCATCAGTATGACTGAGCCTTGACTGGTCCAGATGGGAACATCCTGCGCTAATCCATCAAAAAATAGCTGGGTCTCAACGAGATGAAGCACCATGAAAGCCGTGTTCCATGTGAGCATGAATATGTTATATCGTGTTAATTGTTTTGAGCCAAGGTTTCCCCCTAGGTTTCTTTGAGCCCAGTAGATGCTGATCCAGGCTCCCAGCTGATGGACGATGTATAGGCTCCAGACAATGAGCATCTCCATGGGTTGTCTGGCGGGTAGTTTCCAGTAGTACCATGTGGCTCCTTGGTCTGGTAGAAGCGTGTCTATGAAGGGTTCTAGATTGGCTCCAAGCAACCAGATTATCCCTGTGAATACTATTGAGACTGTGACCGCTAGTTTCCACGCGTCAAATGCCTTGATGTTCCGATCCATAGAAGAATTTGTCGAACGATGCTATTTATATCTAAACGACCAGACTTGGGAAACTATTCATCAAGTGGATCGAGTAGTCGATACTTTTTGTGGGGGTGCATCTTGTTGAACTCTTTTTTTGCATCTGCCTCGGATTCTGCCTCGATTGGTACTATGATGTATTTTGAGTCGAGGCTGGACCAGTACTCAAATTCAAACTTCATAATTATACGTACCCTTATGATGAGATGAGTTTTACCATCCCGGTAATTGATAAGCTTCTAAAGTCATCAGGCATCTTTCATTCTATTCGGTGAAAGCATTGGAGGGTTGTGAGATGTGTGGGCGGTGCTGTAGTAATCTCCGGGCTGGAACCGGTGAATCGGGGCTGACATTGTTCCCTGACGAGATTCACTTGTTCCCAGAGGAAAAGGTTCGTCCTCATCTCGCTAAGGGCGTGGATGAACCCACTACGATATTCACGTATCAGTACACGGATAACGTCTGTATGCACCTCGTGGATAACATGTGTCAGGTCTACGATGATCGTGCTTTGATGTGCCGCAAGTTTCCTGTGAAGCTTGGGGCGAATGGTTTGACTTTTTCTCCGGGGTGTAAGGCGGTCTTGAACCTGTTGCGGACATCAAAGACGTTGTCTGATGACGCGGAAGAGGTGCAGGCTGCATTGGTTATCGCTGAGCGTTTGATGTTGTTTCACCGTGGGTTTGCTGATGGTGAGGTTGATTGGCGGTTTAATCTGGTCTCAGATGCTTGGGAGAAGATGAATCCTTGATCAGTTGTATCCTATCATAATCCCTTTAACAATTTTAACCATCAACCAACATTGGCGGTTCAACGTTTGATATCCACCGTATACGAGGTTATGACACCAGACGTAGTCACAATTACCCCAGACCAAACCATAGAGGCAGCGGCGCGAGTAATGGTCAATCATGGCATCAGCAGCGTCGTGGTGTATGAGGAAGGTAAACCATTGGGCATTCTAACCGAGAAAGACATCATGACACGTATCGTGGCTGTTGGTCAGGACCCACGAAAGGTTACTGTAGCCGAGATAATGACCCCTGAGATTGTGGCTTGTGACCCGGATACATTGATCGAGGACGCCTGCCGTACGATGCAGAGGAATAAGATCAAGAAGCTGGCGGTGGTTGATGGTGGGTCTTTGAAGGGGATTGTGAGTCTCACTGATATCGCCAACAGGCAGCCTGAGCTTATTGATAGCTTAAAGAATAGGAATGGCGGCGTCGCGGATGATATCTTTGAGTTGTTGAACCTCTCAGAGGGCCAGTATCTTGAGTTCAAGTCCAGCCTCAGATATGACTACAACACGAAACAAGTGAACCAATGTCTTGAGCAAGTGGTGTTGAAGACTCTATGTGCTTTTCTAAACGCGGAGGGTGGTACGTTGCTTATCGGTTTATCTGATGAGAAGACAGTGGTTGGGATAGAGAACGATTACCGGGTTATACGTAACCAGAACCGTGATGGGTTTGAGAACCATCTACTGGGCTTAGTATCCAACTGTATCGGTAACTATTATCTTCAATACGTCAGCGTTGTCTTCCATAACGTGCTTGGGAAGGACCTTTGTCAAGTAAATGTCCAGTATTGCCCCAAGCCCGCGTTCCTGAATAACGGTGATAAACAGGAGTTCTATGTGCGTACCGGGAATAACTCTCGTCCTTTCACTATCAGTGAGGCGTCTGATTATATCCGTGAGCACTGGCGATAACCATCTTTTCTATGTATCTGGCTTCTAGAAGTCTTATATCGGTTGATTCATTCTCTGGTTTGGTGTAAGCATGTATAGGCAGTCCAAGAACCTGTTTTTCCTAGCCTGTACTATACTTGCCATTATACTGATAGGGTATAGCATCCAGTCCTTTGAACAAGTCCCGTCCCTCAGTGACATCGAGGCACCAGATCTACCATTCGATATGCCGGACATAGACCTACCGGATTTACCTATTAATCCAGAGCAGACAAGCCTAGACCTGCCGGAGGTAGATATTGGTGATGTTACGCCTGATCCAGCGTTGTTGATTGAGGGTGTTCCTCATACCAAGTATCTCCGGCTTCAGACCTATGATGATTATTACACTGGTACATGGGATACGGCGTTGACTGAGAGTGTCACTTATGAGGGTGAGACTTTGAGTCTGGATGTTGACCTTTGGACTGATTATGATCTTTATAACATCACAATTACGCCGCTGGTGGATAATCTGGGGTATATTCCTACACCCGAGAACCCTGTTTATCTCAACATAAGCAACCCTGCTCAGTTCTTCGAGGACTCACAGATATTTCAGGTACCAGATGTTCCCGGGGCGTATGAGATCGAGTATATTCTCTACCAGTACAGCGACGCTTTACTGAACGCCTCACAGGTTGAGGAGATTCCCCAGTACCTAGATGTACCTGATTACCTTGATGATGACCTAAGGGAGCTTGCTGAGGCAATCACCCAGAACACCACCACCGACTATGAGGCAATACTAGCCCTAGAAAATTATCTTCAAACCTATTACGATTATAACCTGTCCGCGACAGAGGCTCCACCCGGCGTAGACCCATTGGAGTATTTCCTCTTTGAGTCAGGTGAGGGTGTATGCAGTCACTTCAACACAGCCCTCGTTATGCTTGCACGCAGCCTTGACTTCAGCGCTAGACTTGTGGGCGGCTACTATATTGATCCTTTAGCTGAGTATCAAGAGGTTTACCCTATTCAGAGCCATGCTTTCACTGAGATTCCGTTTGAGGATCTTGGGTGGATTATCTTTGATGCCACGCCTTCGGGTGACTTGTCTGATATGATTGGTGAGATTCCTGACCTGAACCTTACTGAGGGTGATAACCCGTTTGATGATCTTGACTTTGAGTTCCCAGAGGGAGGTGAGTCAGGTCCAGATGAGCGTGTCTTCAGGGTCTATGGGGTTACTGGTAGCCAGTATCTCCGTGATGGTGTTGGTGAGTTTTATAATGGTTCATGGTATCTGCCGGCGGGTTTGCCCATTGTGTATAATGGGTATGTTATTGATGATTCTACTACTGGTTACGCGAATGTCACCGAGTACAGCTATGTTATCGAGCCAAGCACTAGTTTTGATTATAATATTCCCAGTCCCCAGCACCCGGTGGAGATCAACGCATATGATCCATTGACTTTCTACCCTGATCTCAACGTCTTCCAGACCAACGGCTCTTTCTCTGCACCATATCAGGTGGTAGCATACGAGTATGATTTCCACGCGTCAATTCTGCACGCTGCTGAGCCATACGTCGCGGAGCCATATGTTCAGATTACCGCTGAGTTGGAGACTCGTATCGTGTCTCTTGCTGAACAGATCACCATGTACGAGGACACCCCATACGAGAAGATGACGGCTCTCAGAGACTATCTGAAGACAAACTACCCGTACAATGAGTCCGCTATAGAGGCACCAGTTGAGGTTGACCCAGTTGTCTGGTTCCTCTACCATGAGCAGCAGGGAATCTGCACCGACTACGCGTCAGCTTTAACCATGCTCGCTCGTAGCATCGGTATCCCAGCTAGGTTGGTTACTGGGTGGCTTGTGAACCCCGAGGTAGAGGTTCAGGATGTCTCACCATATCAGGCTCACGCCTACACCGAGGCACTGTTTGACGACATAGGGTGGATAATCTTTGACGCAACACCTGTATCGGAGCCCGTTATCGAACCAAGCACCGGGTTGGTGCCTACTTTCACAAACATCACGTATCAGGATGAGGTGGTCTCTGTCGGAGGCAGGTTCATTGTCGCTGGTACGGTAACAGATGAATCAGCTAACCCTGTCTCTGATCTCGATGTCTTAGTTTACTTAAAGCAGGAGAAAGAAGATTCAGGGGTCTTGGCTGGTCGAGGCGTTGTCTTGGATGGAGTCTATAATGTAACATGTATTTTCCCGGCGAATCTGCCTGGAGGCGAATATATGGTTGATGTGCATACCGTGGGGGATGATACGTACGCGGATTCTTGGAGTGATCCCCCCCTTGTGGCTTACACTGAAACAGGTTTCATAATCAACGCGCCGCCTGTTGTGGTGGCTGATAAGCAGTACAGGATAATATCGACTCTGGTTAATGCAAACACAAACAAGTCTATTCCAAACACCATGTGCCAGATTACAGTAGGCTCAGACACCTATAACAAAGTGACAGACGCTAAAGGGGGCTTTGAGATAACAACCGCCTCCAGCGAGGGCTCTGTAGAGATTACTTGCAGCTGGGAGGGGGCTGAATACATGTATGGCTCCACGGCATCAATCACCATCCAATCCGTACAGTTTGACATAGTATTACCCAAAGAGACCATATTAACAAGGGGACAACGGTCAACCATCAGGGGAAAGGTTCAAGCAGACACCATCCCGGGTCCAGATGAACCCATCACACTCGCTTTACTCGATAAGGAAACCGCTAGCGTCACAAACGAGGCGGGGGAGTTCTTCATAACCCAGAGCATTCCAGCCGATACAATGCTCGGAGCGACTCCCATGAGCATCACTGTTGAGAGCGTTGACGCAAGCAAGAACACGTTTGCCTATGTTAAGGCGGCAACATCGTTGACTCTTTCCGCGCCCAACTCTGCTCAGAGCGAGAAGAGTATCGATGTCTCCATCAAGCTCTTGGATGACCTAGGGGAACCGCTGGGAGCTCAATCTGTGAACATAACCTATCGACGTTATAATATCACAAACAGCAAACTGGTTCAAACAGATAGCCTCGGTGAAGCCGAGACAAGCATCATGATGCCAGACGCAAAGGGCGAGATCACCCTCAAGGCATACTACCCGGGTGGAACCAACTATTTATCCGCATCAACAAGCAAAGCGGTTACCATCATCGATACAAACCAGTTCCCATTACTTCCCTTAGTCTCTCTTGTGATACTTGTTGGGGCTTTAGCGGGCTTCTATTATTTCTATGGGCAACGGCAGAAGAGTCTTGAGCCAATGGTTGAGGCTGAAGTAGCTGATACAAATGGGTCATTACGGCTCAGCATGCGTTTGCCTGACATCGAACAGGGACTACCCTTGGTCTGGGATGTCTCTTCTCTTCGGATTATGGGTAGGATGGTTAACACCGAGGATGTGGTCATGGAGGGTCAGTGGCT
>JAOZIG010000427.1 GCA_026014515.1 Candidatus Bathyarchaeota archaeon
AGAGTTGCTCCCAGCATTCCTAGTAGGAGTCCTGTTCTCCGTTTACGCTCTGCTTGGTAGCGTTGACGCTCATTCATAGTGTATTGATGGCAACAGAATTACTATAGCGGTCTCTCAGCAAACCAAGCTTCTTCTCATCGGTGAGATGATAGAAATCCTGATAGAAGGATGTTACCTCATCGCGCATATCCAGATTTGGATAACGCTCTGGATACACTTCACCTGCCATCCATTGAAGCCCTAGGATCCATGAGGCAACAGGCTGGATATAATTCATCATGTCATAGGGGCTTGCCTTTACTTGTCTGTCTTGTACCGCCCTGAGTGACGACCAGATCTCAGATTCGTAAATAGCCTTAATATACTGGTCAGTTGGAGTACGATAGCTTACAACGATGATGATGTCAGGATCCCAAGCAGCAATTTGTTCGAAGCTTACTGTAGACCAACCATTTGCTGCTTTATTGGCACCTTTCCATACTGCCTCAGCGCCAATGGTCTCAACCATCCATGTCTGCATCCACTCATCCGGTGCAATCTTATAGGAGTAGGTGTTGTCGGAGGTATTTGCCTGCAGCAGAAGTACACGCTTTGCTTCCAGTGCATCGATTGAAGCTGCTGTCTTTCTGATTGGTTCAAGCCGTTGCTCATAGAGATTAAGGATCTCTGTCGCACGTGCCTTGTTCTGCAATAGCTTGCCAAGCTCAGTAACCTCACGCTTCCAATCCTCATAGGATTCAAGGTTCATCGTGAAATTGGGTACACGAAGTTGGTCAAGTTTTTGTGCGATTGACTCAAAGTGAGTTGCCTTGGTCAGTACCAACTCACTTTGATAGCTGGCGATCTCTTCCACACTGGCAACCTGGCTGATACGTGGATTGTCATCCAGTGAGGGTCTGATAAATGAGAAGAAGTCTCCAAGACCCTGGTCCGTTTTGGGAAGGGTAAGCTCCATGTTGGTTACCTCAGGGAAAAGGAATAATGCGTTTGCTGGCATATTACCCGCTTTTCCTGCAATCAATACCTTTGATGGTTTTTCCTGCAGTTTAAGCGTTCGTCCATTTGCATCGACTGCCTGGTAGTAGTCACTTTCTTGAATTGCTTGTTCAGCCGCACCCTGCGCGAAGAGCAAGGCTGGGATCATGCAGAGTAGTA
>JAOZIG010000502.1 GCA_026014515.1 Candidatus Bathyarchaeota archaeon
TTATCACAATTGCTATATCGCATTTGTAATATCCTCTTGCTCCAATGACTTGTTGAACTGCGTCGAGGCCGACTGTGTTTTTAGTTCTTTTCTTAGCTTGGACGGCTATTCGTACACCGTCTTTATTGGTGAGGATCAAATCAGCACCATAGTCTCTAGACTCGGGTGTGAGTTTAACGGCGTATCCCAAACTACCAAAAAGCGTAGCGAGATAATCCTCAAATTCACGACCGTCTAGCCGGTCTAGGTCACGGATAGTAATCCCGTGTAGTTCTTCCGGTTTCATTCCCCCTCGCTAGGAGTAAGTGGTCATCTCGATCCATGAAAAATGTTTCTGTAGATCTGACTGTCATGCTTCGAGTTCTGCTGCTATTATGAACGCTCCGAACAAACAGAAGCCGATAATTACTACATACGAGTCTAACCGCTTCATAAGCGTCTGGAATTGAGCATCGGTTAGTCCGGTCTGCTGTACCGTGATGGCGTCTCCGCCTCGAATTACATTCATGTTTGACATATGCGCTTATTATACTTCACTCTATAAATATCCACTGATTCATAATTATTTAATTAGTTATTCCCTCTATCCAGGGGGGCTCAAATGAGGCACTTCTTCAGTATCTCGGGAGCTTTCTGATATACTTTATTATGATGATCCACATAGATGAACGTGACTGTATTTTCTTTGAAGATGTATACGATCACATATGGATCAACGTGAGAACCGCGTGCGTGCTTCAGATCGTGCTTTTTCGGCACTCCGATCTCTGGGTCAGATATTATTTGCTCTATTTTCTTAAGAAGACGATCTTTTAAGTTCGGATCTTTCTTCGTTAGTTTTTTAAACTGTTTGTCGAACTCGGTGGTGCTTCCGTACTCATGCACCTCTGATTTCAACGGACGAGGCATATCAGAAGAGACTACAGGCTGCGCAGGTGGTTCATGAACTTCGCCTTATCATCGAACATCTGCACCTGGCCAGTCTTATACTGCTCGATTCCACGCCTTACGCCGTCCTCGAACTCCGCCACCCGTGCCTCGTTTTCATCTACACGTCTGGCCTCAATAGGGTGGACCTTAACGCCTGCCATTCGAAATACCTCACGTTTAAATAGTGATCTCTGAGATATATAGCTTGTTACAAGCACAGCTAA
>JAOZIG010000543.1 GCA_026014515.1 Candidatus Bathyarchaeota archaeon
TTAGCTTTGCATTACATAATTTTGGTATAAAAGAGTCATTGATTGAGAAACGGGTAAACTGGGCATTAAACCTCCTAGATATCGAACAATATAGGGAAAAGAGTCCCTTCGCTCTGAGTGGTGGCGAACGAAAACGAGTTGCATTAGCCAGCGTGCTTGCATGGGACCCCGATGTACTGGTACTGGATGAACCTACCATTGGTCAAGATTATGGACAAAAGGAAAGACTCCGCCACTTCCTATTACAGCTAAGAACACAGGGAAAAACAGTGGTGATTGTAACCCATGATGTAGAGTTTGTAGCTGAGAGCCAGCCTCACATTGTTTTGATGGCTGACGGTAACGTGATTACAGAGGGAAGCACCAAACAGATAATGACAAACACAGAGGCACTGGCACAGTGTAGCGTAGCTCAACCTGAGATCACTCGGTTATTTGGAAGGCTCGCTGATTACGGGTTGCCCAAGGATGTCGTTGATGTCGATGAGGCATATGACTTGTTGAACAGGAAAATCAGGGAGGCTAGAAGATGAGTCTACTTGAAAGCCTGCGGTTCACACGCGGTGACACAGTCATTCACAACCTTGATCCAAGAGTCAAGTTCTTGCTGACGCTGGTGTTTTTCAGCGTCTCGGTGATGTTTCTGGATGTTGTGCCATTGTTACTAGTTTTCATTGTTCAGATTCCACTGGTTTTCCTAGCCGAGGTTGCTAATGAGTGGTTAAAGAGTATCAAAGGCGCGGGATTCATAGCGTCTTTCATCTTTGTGACCAACATGATTAGCTTCTACTATTTCAGAAGCGGTGCATTGACATGGGACCTAGTTGAGTACAGTCTATCCTTGACGATGCGTTTCATCGTACTTGTAACCAGCTTCAGCCTATTCTTTATTACAACATCCCCAGATAAACTCAGCCTTGCACTTGAGAAAGCACGCATACCCTACGAGTTTAACTTCGCGTTCATCACTGCTATCCGCTTTGTGCCTGTCTTGGCTGATGAAGCCCAAACCATTATGGATGCTCAGCGTTCACGCGGCCTAGAGCTCGACAAGGGGAACTTCCTGACGCGTATTAAGAACTATATCCCCATATTGTTGCCTTTAATCATCAACAGTATACGTCGTAGTCTTGAGCTTGCAGAGGCAATGGAGTCTAGGGCGTTTGGAGCTACTGATGATCGTACAAATCTTTACGAGTTAAAGATGAATAACATCGATGTTGCTGTGTTGATTGTTTCGGTAATTTTATTGGTTTTAGCCGTGTATGCAAAGTTGTATTTACCATCTTTCCCGAGTTTATTGGGTAACGGGCCTGTTTTCTAGGATAAAACCAATTATTGTTCTTATTTTTAGGTACTAATAATTTTTCCTGATTACTAGTAATTATGAAAGACTATGTTTATATGCGAGCAATTAGGATACAAAACGAATAATGACCATAAATACAATCGTTAATTGTTTCTATTACAGTCTCGATTTTACGTATCAAAAAAAGGTCATTTCCTATCAAAATGGTGAATATTATGGAGCCTAGAAAAATCCAGAAAGTTGGATACTCTACCCTATCTGTTTCACTCCCAATGAACTGGGCTAAGAAAACAGGTATTAAGAAAGGTGATGTTGTCTTCATTTCTGAAGAGAACGATGGAGCACTCAGAATTACACCAGAGCCTACCCAGACAGAGGATCAGAGCATCTACGTGGTAAACGTAGACAACTGTGATAACGCCAAAGTCCTAGCAAGGGTAATAGTTGGTAACTATGTTCTCGGAAGGAATCTCATAAAAGTAGAATCTGAGCGCAGGCTAATGAGGGAGCAGATAGAGTCCATCAGGGAAGTCACTCAGAAACTTCTCGGAATCGGAATCATCGAGGAAAGCGATAGACACCTACTACTACAGTGCAGCGTTGACCCCAAGAACTTCCCACTGGAGACCGTCATCAAGAGGCTCTATGTCATCACAAGCATCATGTTCAAGGAAAGCATGGATGCCCTTATCGACAGAGATATGGAGCTAGCAAAGGACGCAATCGCACGTGAACACGAAGCAGACACAATATTCTGGCTATTAACAAGGCTCTTAGCATCAGCACAACAGTCAAGGATAATCTCTGAGGCCATCGGAATCGTAGAGCCCATGGAGGTTGTTGAGAACAATCTGATAGCTTGGTATCTTGAGATGATCGGTGACAGGCTATTCGCTATCGCGAAAGACATTATCGCTTTAGAAGAGCTTCGTAACGATGAAGACGAGGAACTATTTGAGAGACTGAGTCAGATCGGTTTAGTGGTCTTCACAATGTTTGACCAAGCCATGAAAAGCATGTTCGAGAGCGACATCAAGCTGGCAAGCGACGCAGTAGACCTCTACGAGGCAGTAGGACACGAGGAAGACTCGCTGCTTAAAGAGTTCCAAGAGAACCACAACCCAGAGCTATCCGCTTATGTGAACGAGATTGCTTGGGAGCTCAGGATAATCGCTGAGTACAGTACCGCTATCGCCACAATCAGCATCGATAATGTGCTTTGGGGTGAGAACGATATCTGTTCTGTCATCAGACCAGACTCAGATTAATCCATTCCTCCCTATTTTACAAAGATAAAAAAACAAGTTGTCATGTTTCATTGTATGAACCCCAGTCAGGTCTATGCAAAGATCGATGAGAACCGAGAGACCTCAATAAACAGACTAAGAGAACTTGTAAAAGTCTATCCCCAAGGTGAACAAGAACTACAAGATAAGGTAGCTGAACTCTTTGAGGAAGTAGGCTGCAAAGTAGATTATCTCAAACTTTTACCAACGACAGTACAGCTACACAAGGAGTTCGCCGTTGAAGAAGCTATAGACATGACAAAACGTATCCACATCATCGGGAAAATTGAGGGAACGGGAAACGGTAAGAGTTTGATTCTTATTACCCACCCTGACGCTGACCCCATAGACCCCAAGGGTTGGAACATTCCTTTACACGAGGGCATAATCAAGGATGGAAGAATGTACGGATGGGCTGTTGCTGATGACTTGGCTGGTATCTGTATGATGACCGAGGCGGTTGAAGCCTTAAATGAATCCGGGTTCAAGCCGAAGGGAGACGTTTATCTAATGAGTGCCTCAGCAAAACGTAACGCATGGGGCATAGCAGCATTACTCAGAGAAGGCTACAAGGCAGATGCAGCACTTTATGTTCACCCAGCAGAGTCCGAGCTTGGACTCAAAGAGATAAAGACCATGACCTCTGGGCTGTTAAAGTTCAGAATAGTTATCGAGGGAATGTGGCCGCCAAAGACTGAGTTCGTGCAAGTCACATTCAATCATCTTGGTGTGAATCCTATCGACAAAGCCATGTACGTGATTGATTCCCTGAAAAGGTTCAATGAGGAGAGGATACGCACAGTAGTGTATGAGCCTCTTAACAAAGAGGTTGGACGAGGTACAAACCTTCTCGTAACCTATATCAACGCTGGTAAGCCATCAAACCTAACTGATCTACCCGTAAACTGCACGATAGGGGTTGGGTTAACTTTCCCTCCACATGAGGATATTGATGAACTTGTAAAGAAGGTTGAGAAGTATATTCAGGAGGTTTCTATGGGTGACCCTTGGCTTAAGGAGCATCCTGCTAAGATAGAGTGGATACAGGGAACACAAGGTGTTGAGATGCCCATGGATCATCCTATCGTTGAGACCATCAGCGACGCAATAGAAGATGTAACAGGAGAACGCCCCTTCAGCAATCCCCTGTATTCTAAGAGTGACTTGAGGACTCCTGTTTTGATTAGTAATATTCCGAATGTGGGGTATGGTCCATTGGCGGGTGATTTGTCTACTACTGGTGGCTTTGAGGAGTGGGTTGATTTGGATGATTATATACGGGGTATCAAGGTTACTGCCCGGGCGATTATGGACTGGTGTGGTTAACGTCCACACTTACTCTATTTATCTCAACTCTTTGTAATTATCTAGTCCTATATCATATATATTCAGTGTAATCTACAAGCACCTAGTACCCATTTACGAAAGGGTTTAAAAGACTCCTATTTGTGTCTATAGTCAACTTAGGATAAAGGAATCAGATCTTTATGCCACGATTCAAGCAAACCGGAGAAATACTCAAACTAATGCATGACAAGAACAAGGTACGTAATATTGGTATTATTGCCCACATTGACCACGGCAAGACCACCATGAGCGACAGCCTACTTGCCATGGCTGGTTTGATGGCCCCAGGAAGGGCCGGAGAAGCCAGGGCTCTCGACTTCCTCGAAGAGGAGCAGAAGAGAGGTATCACAATCAAGACAGCAAACATCAGCCTACTATACGAGGAGGACGAGGAACAGTACGTTATCAACCTCATCGACACCCCCGGACACGTTGACTTTAGCGGTAAAGTCACCCGTGCCATGAGGGCACTGGACGGCTGTGTCCTACTGGTTGACGCGGTAGAGGAGTTCCAGATCATGACTGAGGTAAGGCTCAGGGTTGCTCTGGACGAGTTCGTCAAGCCAGTCTGTTACATCAACAAGTTCGACAGGCTCATCAAGGAGCTGAAGATGGACCCCAACGCGATCCAAGAGAAACTCTTGAGGATCATACGCAAGTTCAACGAGATTGTCCAGACCTATGGTGCTGACGAGATCAAGAACGAGTGGACTATCAACGCTGGTGACGGTGAGGTTGCCTTCGGTTCTGCGCTGGACAGGTGGGGATTCACACTGCCCATGCTAGCCAAGAAGGGGCTTACACTACCCAAGATTCTTGAGATGTACGCCAACGACGAGCTAGAAAAACTACAGGAACTACTGCCCCTAAGCGAGGCTATTCTGGGTATGGCTGTTCATATGATTCCAAACCCCGATGAGCACCAGCCACGTCGTATCCCCCACATCTGGAAGGGTGACGTGGAGAGCGAGATGGGTAAGCACATGATGGCGGTAGACCCCAAGGGACCACTGGTCATCTGTATCAGCAACGTCATCATCGACCCACAGGCAGGCGTAATCAGCACAGGCAGGGTATTCAGCGGAACAATCCGTAAAGGCGATGACCTGAACCTTGTTGGTGCAGAGAAGACCGCCAAGGCTCAGCAAGTTAGCATCTATATGGGTGCTTACCGTGAGATCGTTGACGAGATTCCAGCCGGTAACATCGTGGCTTTGATGGGTCTCGGTGATGCCCGTGCAGGTGAAACCATCGTAGGAAACGAGTTGCTAGGCGACGCAGTACCATTTGAGTCAATCAAATATGTATCAGACCCAGTTCTAACAGTTGCAGTAGAGCCCAAAAAACCAACTGACCTACCAAAACTCATCGACGCTATGCAGAAGATGAGCATACAGGACCCTAACCTAGTAACGACAATCAACCAAGAGACGGGCGAGTACCTGATGGCGGGTATGGGTGAGCTTCACCTAGAGATCGCCGTCAAGGACCTCAAGAGTCAGTACAACTTGGACATTATCCAGAGCGAGCCAACAGTAGTCTATCGTGAAACAATCCGTGAAGCGGTTGGACCATTCATGGGCAAGAGCCCCAACAAGCACAACAGGATATTCTTCAAGTTCAGTCCACTTGACCCCAAGATTGTTGACCTTATCCGTACAGGCGAGATCAGTGAGATCGTCAGCAGTAGCAAGATCGAGGAGATTCTCAAGGAGAAGATTGGATGGAGCACACGAGAGGCTCGTCAAGTCTTTGCCATCAACGAGAACGCTAACTTGCTCATTGACACTACAACCGGTATTCAGGGTCTACGTGAAGTCAAGCAGCACATCAGCGGCGGCTTCCAGTGGGCACTGAACGATGGTCCAATAGCGGGAGAGACCGTTAGAGGATTACTAGTAGACATGGTTGACATCAAGCTCCACGAGGACCCCGTCCACCGTGGACCAGCACAGATGATGCCAGCTGTAAGAGGCGCTCTATTCGCAGGAATCCTAAGCGGCAACCCCACACTACTTGAGCCAATCAGCCTGATACAGGTACGTGTCCCAGCCGCAGAGATGGGTAACGTCACCGGTTTGCTGAGCAGCAAGCGTGGAAGCATTAGGGACGTCGAGCAAGAAGGACCAATCGTCAACATCAAGGGCATGGTCCCAATAGCCGAGACCCTTGGAATCAGTCAGGAGATGCGTGCAGCAACAAGCGGTACAGCCTTCTGGCAGATGACCTTTGATCACTATGCTCCAGTGCCTGACAGCATGCTACCTGATATCGTTAAGAAGGTACGTGTCAGGAAGGGCATGGACCCCAACCCACCACGCGCAAGCGAGTACATAGTAAGGGAATAAACCCCCTACATTCTTTTATCCCAATAGCACTCTTTTCCCTTAGTTAGCCGAGGGTTTGCCTTGATCAAAAACAGTGCTCAGCTTGTAGGTAATGGATTAGATGATGTTTCACGTAGACTAAGAATGGATGCCTGTAGTGTCTTGGAGGCAGCGCTTACAGCTGTAGACCCTGAACAGGCTATATTTAACGCGTTGAAGCTGGAGAATGATGTTCTCAACTTTGAGGGGGGCAGTGTTAAGCTATCTGATGTTAACCGCGTTCTAGTGGTTGGCGGAGGCAAGGCAGGGGGGTTGATGGCTAGAGCCATTGAGAAACTACTCGGAGATCGTATTGATACTGGTCTCGTCAATGTGTTAGAGGGGACAGAGAACGCGGTTAATCTAAAGAAGATCAAGTTACATGGCGCTAATCATCCTGTACCTTCTGGCTCTGGTGTTAAGGGGGTAAAACAGATGCTTGAGCTGACCGAGGGGTTATGTGAAGATGATCTTGTTATCTCGTTGATCTCAGGGGGTGGCTCTGCTTTGATGCCTTATCCTGCTGAGGGAATCGGGTTGGATGATCTTCAATCCATTACAGGCAGTCTTCTTCGGGCGGGGGCTACTATAAATGAGTTGAATGCTGTGCGTAAGCATCTTTCCGCGTTTAAGGGCGGTCAGTTGGCTCGTCATTGTGCACCTGCTAGGGTTGTTAGTTTGATTCTTAGTGATGTTATTGGTGATCCATTGGATATTATCGCTAGTGGCCCTACTGCTCCAGATACTTCGAGTTTCAGCGATGCCTTGGCTGTACTTGAGCGGTATGGCCTTTGGGATGATGCTCCGAAAAACATCAAAACAAGAATCAAGGGAGGCATTGAGGGTGAGATACCTGATACCCCAAAAGAAGATGACCCATTATTCAAACGAGTACACAATATTCTGACAGCTAACAACGTTATCGCTGCATCGGCAGCAAGGGAAAAAGCAGCTGAGCTTGGCTACAACTCGATGGTTCTCTCAACCTACATAGAGGGTGAAGCACGGAGCGTTGGCATGATACTTACAGGAATCTCGAAAGAGATCAACAAGCGAGACCAGCCACTCAAGAAACCAGCAGCATTAATCATAGGAGGCGAAACCACGGTCACTGTAAAGGGGGAAGGTGTTGGTGGACGAAACATGGAAGTCGCTCTCGGGGCATCAATGAAGCTAGGTGGTTTTCCATGTTTGGTGGCTGCGTTGGGTACTGATGGTATTGATGGTCCAACGGAGTCTGCTGGAGCATTCGTAGACAGGTACACGTTGAAGCGATCAAACGAGAAAGGCTTGGAACCAGAACAGTATCTTGATGAAAATGATTCCTATCACTTCTTCAAGGAACTGGGTGATTGCATAATGACTGGTCCAACTGGGACAAATGTAAATGATCTCTCATTGATACTCATCAGGTGAACCAGTTGAGACTCACACATCAACGAAAGGAAGCACTCAACGAACTAAAGCAGCTGTTCTGTGAACTCCACAACTACGTTGATATTGTGCTCGTTGAGGGTCTCAGGGATGTTGAGTCAGTAAAAGCGCTAGGATGTATCGCAGACTTGGAGGTTCTAAGTCATACTGGTGTTAATGATTTTGATATGGCTGATGAGCTTGCCGCAAAGTATAGGCGTGTGCTTGTTTTGACTGATTTCGATGAGGAGGGCTTGAACCTGAACAAGCGGTTTACAGCCATTCTTGAACACAAGGAAATACATGTAGATGCTGGACTTAGAAGGCGTATTGGACGTTTGATGGCTAAGATTGGCGTCTACGCAATTGAGGCAGTGGATAACATCGCTGATGAGTCTATATGACCGATTATTTTATTCCGATGTACATTTCTTTCATGGTATGCCTGTACGTGTAGAGCCCTATAATCCAGATTGGGGTAACTGGTTTGTTGAAATTCGTGCACCTATCTGGGAAA
>JAOZIG010000452.1 GCA_026014515.1 Candidatus Bathyarchaeota archaeon
GTATAGGATCCAGACCCAGCATCCTCAACCCATCGTTGAACAAACGGTGTATCATCGTAGATGTTGCTGACAAGGCCAGAGTCATAGGCATAGACCCCAAACATTTTCCGCATGGTGGTACGATCGATGACAGTTGCTGGGTCACGTCGAGTGCTGCTATAGAGCACGGAAGACATATCCTCTACCCCGAGGTGATCATCTTCTTCATAGTAGATGATACTTGCATGATCATTGCCCTTGATGGTTCCCCCACTCTTGATGGGAGTACTCACAATTGGATTGGTTTCATTATAGACACCAAACCCTCCCGGATCTGCAACCTCCTCAATATGGGGATGGTTGTACGGTTCCGGCTGGCTATCTCCCTGTGGGGTATTGAAAATCCCCTGGCTTGCCGACCAGTAGATGCAGGAACCTGACGGTACAGGTCGCTTTCCCTGGTTCAAGAGAAATGGGTCTTTTGGGTCTGGGTTCGTCACACTCGGCCACTCATCCCCCGTACTCTCACGATTGACAAACGTAGGAATAAGACCTGAGCTATGGTTTTTTGCTGCTATACCAGTTCCTGAAATTGGAAAATAACCTTTGTATTCGACCTCTGGGTTTGGCTCTTCCTCTGTATCGGTATCATAGTCGTCATAGCCACCATCACTCACATCTGGAACATCAGTTCCATCCCAGGAGTCAGGACCATCACCATGCTTCATGTATGCCCATTGCCAGCCCGCATCAGGTGAATCACCCGCTTTGTTCACCATGAAATCCCCTGCCTTGCACTGCCCGTAATCATTATAGTAGAGCCGAATAGTCCCGAACCCGGAGAGCTCTGCTTCGTAATAGACAAGCTCATAGGCAATACCGGTGAACACCACCCCCTCAGGGGGTAGTTCATCAACATCAACCTTGAAGGAGGAATCTTTCAAGTCGAATACCGCTAAGGTGTCATCAGTAACATCTCCAGGGGTGTCGTTGGACCCATCAAAGATGACGAATGCCCCCTCTTTCACAGCAGCTCTGGTCACAGGGGTGTCATCATCTACATACACAGAGAATTCAAGCATGTCATCCACCGTGGGAGGACCATCAGGGTAATGGGATGTGTTGAACCCTGGAAGCTTGGTCATGGTATTATTTTCGTAGGCTGTCAAAG